>NZ_JBFPJH010000189.1:0-6411 GCF_040838255.1 Bacillus sp. C30
ATGTATAGTTGGATAAGAAAATATAGCTGTTACTGGAATATCATGTTTTAATTCGTGATGTACCCGTTCTTTTAACTCCATCACTTGTAGAGAATCTCCACCTAAATCAAAAAAGTTGTCCTCCAAATGAATATTAGTTACACCTAATAATTCCTCCCAAATAAGGATTAAAGCATGAACTAGATCAACCGGTTTTGTTTGTTCGATTCGTTCAGAGTTGTGATTAAAATATTTTGAATGAGCAATAGATGTTAATGTTTTGGTGTCTAATTTTCCATTTTCTTGAATAGGTAAATTATTCACTTGTATAAATTGATTTGGAATCATATACTCTGGAAGGCTTTTTTTCAAACGTTCTTTAAGTTCTGAAGTGCGTATTATCTGAGATGAGACATAAAATGCGACTAACTTTTTATTACCAGAAAGATCTTTTATATCCATAACTACACATTCTGTTATAAAAGATAGATTTAACATCACTGTCTCAATTTCCCCTGGTTCTATACGAAAACCTCGGATTTTTATTTGGCGGTCTTTTCTTCCTAAGTATTCAATATTTCCATCTGGTAACCAGCGACCTAAATCTCCTGTTTTATAAAGTGTTTTTCCGAATTTTTGAAATGGGTGTTCTTGAATAAATGCTTCTTGAGTAAGCTCTTTATTATGCAGATAACCTATAGCTACCCCTTTTCCACCTAAATAAATTTCTCCAATCGCTCCAATAGGTAATGGAGCAAGCTTGTCATCTAAAATGAAAACGGATGAGTTGGTGAGAGGAGTACCAATCAAAATAGAATTTAACTTTTTATGTTTCTGGTTCATAAAATAGTAGGTTGAAAACGTTGTATTTTCAGTCGGTCCATAACCATTTATCAAATATCCTTCTTCATTAAGATATTGAAGTGCTAAGTTGGCATGTGTTAAATTTAATGCTTCTCCTCCTACAATTAAATATTTAAGTGTTGAAAGTGCTTGGGGATTTTTTTCTACAAATTTATGAAATAATGCTGTTGTAAAAAACATAATAGTAATTTTTTTATCTAAGATAAACTGACACAGTTTTTCATTATCTAAAGCTACATCTTTGGACACAATCTCTAACCTTAAACCATTTAAAAGAGCTGTCCATATTTCAAAAGTAGCTGCATCAAAACTAATAGAAGACATTTGTGTTAAAATATCTGTGTTTGTAAATTTAAAATGATCTTTATCACAGGCTAATCGTATAATTCCTCTATGTGGAACCATGATCCCTTTCGGTGTTCCAGTAGAACCTGAAGAATAAATAACATACGCTACATCCTCTGTAGTACAAGTGTGATTAGGATTTGTATTATGCGCATTGGATTCCAATATTTTTGAGATTGTTTGAATAGTTCCCCCATAGGTAGACGGAAGTATATGTTGAAACGATTCATGAGTAATGACCATCGCAGGATTACTATTTTTTAACATAAATACTAATCGTTCTTGGGGGTATGTGGCATCTAAGGGAACATAAGTACATCCCGCTTTTAAAATTCCTATTATAGAGACAATGGCTTCAATTGAACGCTCTAACATGATGCCAATATGAGAACCTGTTTGAACACCTCTAGATAATAAATAATTAGCAACTCTATTTGCTTGTGCATTAACCTCTCTATACGTTAAGTTTTTTCCATTATAGCTTACAGCAATATGTGAGGGAGTATTTACAACTTGTTCTTCAAAAATTTTATGAACACATTTACATTTTTGTTTTGAATAACTTTGAGGAGTATCATTAAATATTTCAGTCACTGTGTTTTGTTCTGACGGACTAGTAATATTTATATCGAAAGGTGTCAATTCTGACTTAGTTTCAAAAGTATCTAAAAAAATCTTTAAATTATTTAACAGGTTTTCAAGAATTCCTATATGATAAGTAGAAGAATTAAAATAGGCTTGAATATTCAATTCATCGTTTAAATGATTTTCTTCAAAGGAAATAAAAACTACATCTTTAGAAATTGTATGAAAAAACGACTCAATATGCGCTACATTACCATTAGAATTTACCAGTGCTGTATCATATTGCAGTTTATCGTTATATGACACCATGATTGGTGGTTGCATATAAATATCGTGTAACAGAGTTTTTACTGTAGCATTTTCTTGAATTGTTATATTGTAATTATCTATATTATTTTTTTGAAGATTATAAAATCCGAAACCAACTTCCGTTTCTGCACTGTATTTATATAAAATAATTGTCCAAGCACACTTAAAAAGTGTACATAGATCAACGTCAAATTTTTGAGCAATGTCTTTTAACATGGATAACTTCTGTTTCATTGTAATTGTAATATATTTTTGGTCTATGTTCATATTTTTTTGTTTGGGAAGAAAGTCTTTATTTAACATAATCCTAAATATACCTCCTCATACTAAAGTGTGCCATACTGCTCTCTTATAGAACGATATTCATAACTACATACTTCTTCAGTTAATGCTTCTTTATCATATTGAAATTGGAATTTTTTATTTTCTAATATGCTATCTGTTTCTTTAATTAGTTCTTCTGCTATTCTAATGTTCGGTTTTCGCATTATTTCTAGCATCAGTTGTTTTGTCGTACTATTGAAATAATCTAAATCGCTTAAATTTTGGCTACTCCAATGTATTACTGGTACCCATTGATTTTGTAATACAAAGAATAACTTAATAAGTATCTGTAGAGATTTTGCTACACATAGACGAGTATTTAATTCATCTCCACGAAGTAATAATTTTCTAGTTCGTTGTATACAAAATAAAAATTCAAAATAATGTAATTTAGTTCTTTGATCTCCTAGCATAGGAGGCATATGTTTGATCTGTGCTATTTCTTGATACAAAATTCTATTAGGATCATAAAGTATTTCACAAAATTCATATGGCCAATGGTCAATATCTGCGGGAGAATCTTTTTTAGCTTTAAAGTCGGATTCGGGTAGCAATAAGATTTCAACCTTGCCATCCATTGATCTCTCGAAAAGATTATTTGTTGCAAGGGAATTATAGTAAGAATCAGTTACAATTACTTCTACATCAAAATCCGACAACGTATCTTGATAACCCCGTGAACTAGAACCTACTAGTACAATCCCTATTGTATCTTTGTTCTCTTTAAATTGAGATATAAGATCATTTAATAGAGTTTCCATTCATGCTCCACCTTTCGTTTCAAAGTTTTAATAGCCATATAAATTTAGATCTTATCCTGAGTTAATTGCCGTATGAATTCGGAAACATCTGTCACTTCTGTTAATATGAGTTTTGTTAAATGAGTTATAGTAGGATTGGTAAGAAAGGATCGAATGGAAATGGGAACGTTTAATTCTTTTCTTACCCAGTTCATTAAAGATATAATTTGCAAAGAAGATCCTCCTATATCAAAGAAGTTATCATCCTTCTGTATATCCTGTATACGTAATACCTGTACCAAATGCTTTTGTAAGTATTTAGAAATAATTTCATTTATATCTTCGTTTTGTTTTTTTACATTTTCTTTTTCAAACATTTGCTCAGCCGTCGTTAATACCTTTTGCTTAGATTCATGATTGATCATAAAGTGGTACAATGTATCGACAGTAGGATTAGCCAAAAAGGATCGAATGGAAATGGGGATATGGAAGGTATCCCTGATCCAAGAAATAAATTGAATAGCTTGAAGAGAGCTACCACCTATATCAAAAAAATTGTCCGTAATGTTTATATGTTTGTTATTTATTAATGTTCCTAAATAACTAAGAAGTACTTGATGAAGCTTTGAATATTGAGCTTGCTTTTTCTCAGGCAATGCTGTTAAAAATTTTTTGTTCACTTTCCCATTTGCATCCAAAGGAATAGCATCCACAACAATAATGCTAGGAATCATATAGGAAGGAAGAGTTTCTTTTAAAAAATTTTTCAAGTTGCTTTCATCAATTGGAGCATTTTTTACAGAAATAAAGGCAATTATTTCTTTTTCTACATTACTTTTATCTTTAACGTGGACATATACATTTTGAACATTAGGGTAATGGAAAATAGCTTTTTCAATCTCTGCTAATTCTACTCTATATCCTCTTATTTGTATTTGATCATCAACTCGACCTATTATTTCAATACTATCTTCGGATAAATATCGTCCAATATCACCCGTTTGATAAGCTTTTTCCCCATTTATAGATAAATATCCTGATTTTTGAGGGGCAGTGAATTTCTCGAGATAGCCTCTCCCTACGTTTTCGCCTATAACGCATAATTCTCCAATCGTACCTTGTTTACTCAGATTTTTATCTTTATCAAATATGACGATTTGATTATTACGAATCGCCTTTCCAATGGGAACACTTTTGGTTTCTGTTTCAAGGTTATCGTCTATATCTACATTCATTGCAACACCAATTGTAGTTTCAGTAGGCCCATAATGATTTACTATTTTACAAGTTCCTGCCCGTTTTTTTATTTCTTGATAGATTTCCCATTTTAACAATTCACCTCCCAGTATCAAATACTGTTTTGGAAAGATATTTTTTTCTGTAGAATGTAGTAAAGTATAGAAATGGGAAGGCGTAATTTTCAAACAATCTACTACATGCGTAGAAAAATAGTTCGAAAATTCGTCAGGTTGTAAAATTTGTTCTTTAGATAAAATATGCAATGTTCCAGCTGAAGCTAGAGCTCCAAAGATAGATGTATTCCCTAAATCTGCCGATAATGTAGATACACTTGCAAAGTTTGTTTTATCATTTATATTTAAACACTCCATAAGAGATACAATATAATTTGTTACATTTGTATGTTCGATTAATACTCCTTTTGGATTTCCGGTAGAACCCGAAGTGAACATGACGTACATCAGTTGATTTAAAGGAATTGAAATATTCAAATTTTCAATTCCATATGTTTTTGTCTTAGGGTCATCTACTGTAATGATAGGCAGATCTACCAAAGGATAGGTTGATTTTGATTTTTTTGAGCTGATTATCAAACTACATTTAGCAGAGTTTACTATATATTCTATTCGGTCTTTGGGAAGTTCAGTTTCTAAGGGGACATAAGTAGCACCCGCTTTTAAAATTCCTAATAACCCAATAATCATTTCAACAGATCGCTCAATATATAGACCTATAAAATCTCCGATACCTTTTCCTTGTTTTTTTAACATGTTAGCTACTTGATTTGCAGATACATTCAATTCTTTATATGTTAGTTGCTTATCATCAGCTATCACAGCTATTTGTTCGGGCGTATGATCTGCATGAAATTCAACAATTTGGTGTAAGCACATGTGAGCCAGTTGTTCTAACGTTAACTTTCTTATAGAGCTTGTCTTTTTGTGATTTAAATTCATGATGTACCATCCTCAATAGTAATAGTTTTTTTAGTTAATCTGTTCATCAATAATAGTAGCTAATGTTTGCTCAGGTTTAGTAATTAGGCTTTCTAATAATGTTTTATATACCTTTAGCATGGAAAGAACTGTATCGTGTTTGAATAATGCAGTATTGTATTCTAAAAAACCTGTTACTTGAGAGTTTTTAGTGAAAAACCCCATATTTAAATCAAATTTAGCACTTTGTGTATCAGAAAAAACATCTTCCATTATTATATCGTTCATTTCGATAGCGCTATTACTGACATCATTTAATGAGAACCATACGTCAAATAAGTTGTTTTGGGTTAAATTTTTATGTTCTCTTATTTTAGAAATGAGTAGATCAAAAGGATATTCTTGGTTACTGTCAGCTTCCAGGACCATAGATTCGGTTTCTTTTAAAAATTGTAAGAATGTACTTTCTAAATTTAATGAACTTGTTAATGTTAATGTATTGACAAAACAGCCTACGATATTTTGCACGTCTAAATTCTTACGATTAGCTGTTGGTGTACCAATTACAATTTGTCGACTCTTTGAATATTTGGATAAAAATAATATATAGACTGACAATAATGTTAAATACGATGTACTACTGTATAACCCATTAAATTCTTGTAACTTTTTCTGAAGTTCATCATTAAAATTAAATTTAATAGATGCCCCTTTTTGCGTCTCTAAGTTAGATCGTTTAAAGTCTAATGGTAACGTTCCTTTATTTTGAATACTTTCCAATTTATTTAACCAATATTGTAATTGAGGATCTAGTAACCCTTTATTTACAATTGTTCTTTGCCAAATTGAATAGTCAACATAAGTAAATTTAATATTAGATAAAAGAGGTGACTCTCCTTGTGAAATCGCATTATATGAGCTGATTAAATCATTTAAAATAATATTTTGTGACCATCCATCTGTGAGGATATGATGCATTACTAATACCCAAATATATTCTTGCTCTGCTATTTTAAATAATTTTGTGCGAAAGAGAAGCTCATTGCTTAAATCAAATGGTTCTTGAACATATTCATTTAAAAGTTGTATTA
>NZ_JBFPJH010000190.1:0-6306 GCF_040838255.1 Bacillus sp. C30
ATTCCATTGTAACCGTTCTTCTAAAAATTTTACACCTTTTCTATATTTGCACCTGAGTAATAATAGAAAAAGACAACTATATAGTTGTCTTTCTCTATTATTAATGATGCCCACCGTGATTCCCTGTTTTCGGTTTCCCCATCATCTCTTTATTCATTTCCCATTTATGCTCTGCTAGCTCTTTATACGAAAGAACTTTCCCTTTATAGTTAGATACAAAACTCTCTGCATCTTTTTTATTTTTAAATGAAATGACATTATAAGCCATCGGTGTCGTTATTGTTTTATCATATACGTAAGTCGCATCTTCTAATGAAATCCAATCTTTTGAATCATAATCGCGAACAAATTTTTCTTTCATCTTTTCACTTGGATTAATCTCCATCCATTTATACATACAACCGATATCATCAAACTTTAACGCTTTTCCACTTTCTAAAATGATTTCTGTTGCAAATTGATTATCCATTACCCCGATTTGGCAAATATCACATTTATCATGTTTCTCATTAATTGCCACAGCTTTTATTTCCTGTTTTCCACATCCTACTGCCATAAAGATGAAACATACACATATAACAAGTACGACATATTTTACCCTCATTAATATTCCTCCCTAAAAACCGTATACTCCACGAAAAGAATAGCAGAAGGTTGTGTGAGATTTGTGAAAAAACAATGTTCTTTTTGTAATATATGGAACAAAAAAGAGATGTGCAGTTACTTCTACACATCCCTCATCATTCACAACCAGTAATTAATAAATCATCTTCCAGCTTAACTAATAATGTATCCGTATCAATTTCCTGTCCAACTTCTACATTTACTAATCTTATATTTCCACTGATCCCTACCCCGATTTTCTCAAGCTCACCATCGTGCTTTCGAATCATCATTAATTTTTCCCATTCATATACGTAAGAGGATTCATTAATAAAAATCTCCTCTACTTTGCCTTTACATGAACTATAAATCTCTTCTATTCTTGTTTCCATTCAAAATCTACTCCCTACTTCACGTGCTTCTCGTTTTCACCTTATTCTACCATTCTTGTACGAAGGCATTTATCTTTTTAAAAATTCAAAATTACCTCATGAACAAAATGATCAAAATAAAGATTATGTTTCTAATGATGTTATTTCTTTAATTATTTACCATTCGAATTGAACCTTTTATTATAAATAAAAAACCTTTTATCTGAATTTTCGTTTTATATTGAAAGCGCAATCATTTTTTTTGAGGGGGAGATTACATGGTAGCATTACTCGGATTCTCAATGGTATTTGTCTTTATGTTTTTGATTATGACTAAACGTATGTCAGCCTTAGTAGCATTAATATTAATTCCAATTACTTTCGCATTAATTGGTGGCTTTTATGCCAATATGGGCCCGATGATGTTAGAAGGAATTCAAAAGCTAGCACCTACTGGTATTATGCTTATGTTCGCCATTTTATATTTCGGAATTATGATTGATAGCGGTTTATTCGATCCTGTTATTAGTAAAATTTTAAAATTTGTAAAAGGTGATCCTTTAAAAATTGTTGTTGGTACAGCTATTCTTACTATTATCGTTTCATTAGATGGTGACGGAACAACAACATATATGATTACAGTTTCCGCAATGTATCCACTATATAAACGTCTTGGAATGAATCCACTTATATTAGCTGGGGTTGTTATGTTAGGAGCAGGTGTGACAAATCTTACACCTTGGGGTGGACCAACTGCTCGGGTTATGAGTGCTCTTGGACTTGATGCCTCAGAACTCTTCACACCACTTATACCAGGAATGATTGCTGGTGCAATTTGGGTAGTTTTCGTTGCCTACTATCTTGGAAAAAAAGAAAGAAAACGTTTAGGGATTATGGATGTACAATATTTAAAACAAATGCAAACAATGGATGAGCAAGCTGCGACAGTTGAAGCTGAAATACATAAACGCCCGAAACTGCTATGGATTAACTTTTTATTAACTGCTTCCCTCCTCGTTTGTCTCATACTAGAAGTTATGCCGTTACCTGTTTTATTTACAGTCGCTTTTGCTATTGCTGTTATGATTAACTATCCTAACTTAGAACAACAAAAAGAGCGTATTGCGTCTCACGCTGGAAACGTATTAGCGGTTGTTTCTCTCGTCTTTGCTGCTGGAATTTTCACAGGTATTCTATCTGGAACAAAAATGGTAGATGCAATGGCTCAAAGTGCTGTTACTCTTATACCAGATGCACTTGGCCCCCAACTTCCAATTATTACAGCTTTACTAAGTATGCCGTTCACATTTTTCATGTCTAATGATGCCTTTTACTTCGGTGTATTACCTATTTTAACGAAAGCTGCTGCCGCTTACGGAATTAGTGCAGCAGAAATGGGACGTGCTTCGTTACTCGGGCAACCTGTTCACTTACTGAGTCCCCTCGTTGCTTCCACTTATTTATTAGTCGGAATGGCCAAGGTTGATTTTGGTGAACACCAACGATTCACTTTACTTTGGGCTGTTGGAACGACAATGGTTATGTTGATTACTGGAATTGTAATTGGAATTATTCCAATATAAGATGAAACTAGAAAAAACAGTAGAGGAAATGTAATAATCCTCTACTGTTTTTATTGTTGTAAAAATCCCCTATGAAGAAACGCGGAAATACCTTCTTTCTGGCCTTCCCACACTTCCATATATAAGCTCCGCATGCACTTTCTTTCCAGAGATCAAATACTCTAAATAGCGCCTAGCAGTTGATCGGCTTACACCTACCATTGAACTTAGTATCTCTGCAGTAATTCCCTCTTCATTAATAGTTAGCATATGCTTTTTTATTTTTGCTAACGTTAAAGGGTCGATTCCTTTTGGCGCATATTCTATTTGATTTGCCTGCCCCCCTCTTTGGGACCATAGATGTTCAATCTGTTCTGAAGATAATTGAGTATTTTTCTTTAACTTCGTAATCTTCTTTTGATAACTTTCTAAACTTGTTTTAAACCGATCAAATGTAAGTGGCTTTACAATATAATCTGTTACTCCGCCTCTTAAAGCATGTCGCACTACATCCGTCTCTGATGCGGCTGTAATCATAATAATATCTGTATCATGCAAATTATGCCTAATATATGTGACGAGTTCAGTCCCTTGCATGTCAGGTAAATATACATCTAATAAAACGAGTTGTGGCTTTACAAACTCTAACCATTCTTTCGCCTGTTCCCCAGTCGTTGCTGTTCCAATTACTTTAAACCCTTCAATTTTTTCAGTAAAACGACGATGAATTTCCGCAATCCGAATATCATCTTCTACAATCAATACTTCAATCCCCTCATTCATTACAATTCGCCTCTCTCTTTCGGTAATGCAATGATAAATAAAGCACCACCTAAATCCCCTTTTTCAATCGCAATACTTCCATTTAAATCTTCCACTAACTCTTTCACTTTCGCTAATCCATATCCACGTTTTTCGCCCGCCTTCGTCGAAAAACCTTTATAGAATATACTTGTAATTATTTCATCATGAACACCTTGTCCTGAATCTTCCACTTCAATTAATATTTCTTCTCCAATGTCTGTTACAAACATTCTTACTTTCTTATTATGCTCGTGATTTCTTTCAATTGCTTCAAATGCATTCGTAATCAAATTCCCTAAAATAGAAACAACGTAATTACTCTCAATATGCGGACTTAACTCTTCTAAACTACTTTCCCGATCTAACATAAACTCAATCTTCAACTCTCGCGCCCTATTATAAAATCCAATTAAAATCCCACCTAACCATGGATTTTGAATTCGTTTCATAATAAATTGAACGAACTCTTGATATACTGCCGTTTCCTTATGAATAAGCTCTAAAGCATCTTCATAAGACTCTAATTGAATAAGACCCGAAAGCGTATACAATAAATTGTTATATTCGTGCGTTTGCGCCCGTAATGCCTCTGTATATTGCCGTGTTTGAGATAATTCCGCTGTTAATTGATCCATTTCAGATTTCAGGCGCAAGCTGGATACTACACCAGTTACTTTATTATTAACTTTAATAGGTAGGCGATTGGCAATAACATCCTGTCCCTTTATATTTAATTGACGGTCAAATTGTTCTTCTCCAGTTTGAAGTACATCCAGTATCGATGAATTAGGAATAACATCTAAAATAAATTTCCCTATTATATTTTGTTGTTTATCTAAAGAAAGGATATCGTATGCCGCTTGATTTACTAAACTAACCATGCCATTTTTATCGATTACTACAATTCCTTCCCGTACAGATTGAATAACTGTACTATGCTCCTCGTATAAAGATGAAATTTCTTCTGGCTCCATTCCAAACATCATCCGCTTAATACTTTTGGCTAAATATACAGAGCCAATTATCCCAATTAACAGACCTGTTATTGTAATCCAAAACACACGCTTTCCATACACTTCTATCGCTCCATGAATATCATCCATTGAAAAACCAACAGATACTACGCCAATAATTTCATTATCCTGATTACGAATCGGAACTTTGCCGCGTAATGAAGGCCCTAATGATCCCGTTGCTTTCGAAACATAAGATTCCCCTTCTAATAGAACCCCTTCATTATCTCCGCCAACCATTCTCTCTCCTATTTTATCTCGCTTAGGATGCGCATAACGAATACCATCTTTATTTCCAACTACAATAAAATCAGCATCTGTTTCGATTCGAATTTTTTCTGCAATTGGCTGAATAATAGAAGCTGGATTTTCTTTTTGAAAAGCTTCCCCGATTTCCGGTATAGCAGCAACTGTTTTCGCAACATACAGCGCTCTTTTTCCGATTTGGTCTTCTACTGTTTCAGATAATATGTAGTAAAATAAATAACTCGTTAACAGAAGCACAGCAAGAATAAGTGTACTAATAGTTAATGTAATTCTCGGTTGTAGTTTCAATTTCTTCAATTTCAAAATCATTCCCCTAACATCAATAAAAATAGAATTTAAAGAAAATACAGTCTTTTGTTTTCGTATTTAATCATAACACGATTACTATATATTTCTTCACTTTATCTCATTACCGTTGCCATAAAAAAGAAACGAAGTAAAATGATTACCTCGTTTCTTAACACTTGCCTCTTATACTTTAAACTTGCCAATCATCCCTTGTAATTCTTCCGCCATTTGTGATAGATGAACTGCTGCTGCATTTATTTCATCTACTGAAGCTAATTGCTCTTCAGAAGAGCCCGCGATATTTTGGACGCTTGCTGCGTTTTCTTCAATCGTTGCTGCAATTTCATTAATAGATGCACTTACTTGTTTTGCATCTACCGTCATTTGCTTCGCTACTTCTACCATACTATCAATTTGTACTACTGTATCATTTGTAGATTTCAATATTTCTACAAAGCTTTTCTTCGTTTCATTTGCAACTACAAGCCCTGATTGTACCTCTGTCCCAACTTGATTCATAGAGCTTACTGTTTCTTTTATATCAAATTGTATCTCTTTCACTAGCTTATCAATTTCCGTAGAAGATTGTCCCGATTGTTCTGCTAATTTCCGTACTTCATCGGCTACAATTGCAAAACCTCTTCCTTGTTCCCCAGCTCTTGCAGCCTCAATTGCAGCATTTAATGCTAATAAGTTTGTCTGCTCTGCAATATGTTGAATCACTTCAAGGATTGCTCCAATTTGTTTCGACTTATCATCTAATAAAACAATGACTTTATCTGACTTTGAAACAGACTCATGAATTAATTGCATTTGATTCACAGTTTGCTCAACTAACTTTCCACCATCTTCAGCTTTTTTCTTCGTATACATAGAGGCTGTAGATACTAATGAAGAACTATCTGCAACACGCTGAACTCCTTCTGTAACTTCTTCTAATAATGTTGCTCCTTCTTCAACTTCTCTCGTTTGTATTTCAGCCCCACTCGATACTTGCTCTATCGCCTGTGTAATTTGTTCCGTCGCTTCACTTGTCTGCTTCATGCTAGCTGTTAATTCTTCTGAAGATGCTGCTACATGACTTGCTGAAATATTTATATTGGAAATGACATTATGTAATGATAATGCCATCTCGTTAAAGCTTTCTCCTAACTGCCCAATTTCATCTTTAGAATGAACTGTAATTGATTCTGTTAAATCACCTTCACTAATTTTTTTCGATGATATTACAAGTTGTTTTAACGGTTTAATAATAGAAGCAATTATAAAGTAAATTAAAACCCCGCCGATCATTAATGAAATACCAATAACAGTTATCGTTTTATAGAAAATAGGCTCCGCCGCTTGAATAATTTCTTTTGAAGGCATAATTCCTGCTATTTTCCATCCAGTTTTCTT
>NZ_JBFPJH010000191.1:0-6248 GCF_040838255.1 Bacillus sp. C30
ATACAATACCAACTAATTTTTTATTATCTAAAACAGGGATGACAACACCCATAATATTACGATCAAAATGTTCTTCATACCCTATCTTTGTCACAGTTTTCCCATCTAATAGCGCCTGTCTATCCCCTTCACTTATAAGAGAATGATGGTGAACATCAAAAGGCAAACATGCGCTTAAATCACGCGGATTGTATACGAAAAGGACATCTGAACTAGATATTTGATCATATGCCCTTACTTTCTCTTCAAAAGTGGATACTCCTTCACGTTTATCATATTGCGTGGCAAGACGTTTCCCTTCCATTACTAATGAATCTTTTAAATTATCAACGTATAACTTTTCATATGAGTATAAAGATACAAAATAAAGAAAGGAAACTGTTACACATACTGCACATACTACTGTAAGCCAAAGCTTTTGTACCATCGTAAACATACGTTACACCTCAAATTTATAACCTACACCCCAAACGGTTTGAATGTAGTTTCCACTTTCTCCTAGCTTTAGACGCATCGTTTTCACATGCGTATCTACCGTTCTTGTACTTCCTGCATAATCATATCCCCACACCTTTTCAAGCAATTGTTCCCGGCTAAATACTTGTCCATTATGTTGGCAAAGAAAATATAGTAAATCGAACTCTTTTACCGTAAGAGGAATCGTCTCACCATTCGTCTCGACCCTCCTACTTTTTTCATTAATAAGAATCGGTCCAAATTGAATCTCTTCTTGCTGTTCTTGCTTTGTATATCGTCTTAAAACAGCTTCCATACGAGCAATTAGTTCCCCAGGACTAAATGGCTTTACAATATAATCATCTGCTCCCATACGTAAGCCGTTCACCCTATTCCACTCTTCACCTTTTGCTGTTAAAAATATAATAGGTACATCCGACGTTTTTCGAATCTCTTTACAAACTGAAAGCCCATCCATCTCAGGCATCATAATATCTAGTACAACGAAATCATAATGATCCGTCTCTAATTTTCGAAGTGCCTCTTTTCCATTTTCAGCTTCTCCCCACTCGTATCCGAAGTTATCTAAGTACATTCCGACAAGTTGCCTCATATCACTTTCGTCATCTACGACTAGCACGTTATATTTACTCATTGTCCTTCCCCTTCTCTCTCTATGAGTTGAAACGGTCCTTTTCCGACTTTAATTGTTTGTTTTATTTTCATATTCTTCATATCCATTACGCATACTTCATCGCTATCATAACTAGCTACATATCCTTCTGCACCGCTTTTCAAAAATGCAAATGGATTAGATCCTACTTCTGCAAATCCTACCTCTTGATACGTACTTGCATCAAACTTTCTAAGCGTATTTGAACCGTGACTTAGCGCATATACATACTTATCATCCTTTGTTATATTCACAGGCATAAACGGAGCATGTAAAGAACGCATCATCTCTCCGCTCTGTAAAGAATACACTAATACTTTCTCATTCACTTGACTTCCATCACCATGTCCACCAATCCATATTTCTTTCCCATCAGCGCTAACCGTTGCTCCTGTTGATGCTGGTGGAATCATAAAGGACTGTATCACTTCTTTTTTCTTTGTATCAATGGTCGTTAGTTTCGTATCATAAAAGTTGAGTACAGATAACTGGTTATGATGCTCTACCATCGTTATCGGCCCTTTTCCTGTTGAAACACTCCCTGTCTCTTTTCCTTTTATCGTAAAGAACCTTACCTTTTGTTCATTTTGATCGGCAGCAAATAATTGTGTTCCATCATCTGATGCGATAACATTAGCAATTCCTTTTCCAATCTTATATTTGTCCACTTGTCTTCCTTCTGCTAGTGAATATACATACATATATTCTAATTGCTTACCATAAACAAGTATTTCCTCGCCATTTGGAAGTAGCGTAACCCCCGCAATCGGCTCATTTAATTCCCATGTTGTTAATAGCTTCTTTGTTTTTTTATCAATAAAACTAATACTACCTTCCTTTATATTCGTTGTTATAATAACACTTTTATCTTTAGCAATCGGTGTATACGAACTTCCTTGACACCCTACTAATAGAAATAAAAAACAGAGAAGAAAAACATACTTTCTCAAAAGATTCCCTCCATCTTCGGATGATTTCGTTATAATTGTAAAATAACAAATAAATGTGTGGAAAATGTGAAATCTTCCTTTATTAATAAACTTACATATATAATGTACAACAAATAGAATTTGAGGTGTGTAAATTATGCTTTTTCCTGATTTAGCGAATAAAATTGTACGTGAAGTACGCAGATTAATTACTGAAAACATTATTATTATTAATATACAAGGCGTTATTATCGCAAGTACAGATGAGGAAAGAATCGGTCAATTTCATGAAGGTGCACTCCGCTGTGCGAAACAAAAGAAAACTGTCATTATTACAAAAGACGATGAACGACGACTGCAAGGTGTAAAAGCTGGGATGAACCTTCCTTTACTATTCCATGACGAAGTAATCGGCGTGATTGGAATTACAGGAGAACCTGAAAATATTTCACAATACGGAGAAATATTACGTAAGATGACCGAATTATTAATTCATGAAAACTACTTTTTAGAACAACTAGAACTTGAGCACCGGTCTTATGAAGCATTTGTCTTTGATTGGCTTCAAAATACAGACTGGTCTCCAAGTTTTCTCGATCGTGCAAAAACGCTTGGCATTGATTTATATAAGAAGAAACAACTTATTTTATTATCAATCGCCCAAGATAATACGATGCTCCAGCGTAAAATTTGGCAACATATGCGCAACATTTTAGCAAAAGAAAATTTATTTGTTCGCTGGGGAAATGATCGGTTTATTTTGTTTACAACAATACAATCCAAAGAGCAAACCTTTCAATTTTTAAAACGGTTAAAACAAGACTGTGAAACTTTATTTTCTATTACTTTATATATCGGGATTGGACAAACAGTTACGCCAAGCAATATGAACTTATCGTACGAACAAGCATTACGCGCCCTTTCAGTATCACTTGAAACGAAAAAAATTGTATTTAATGAAGATTTACGTTTAGAAATGTGCTTACAAGATATTTCTACTGAAACTCGAGAACAGTTTCTAGAGCGTACCATTGAAAACTTAGTATCATCTCCTGAGCTTATGCACACTTTACGTTTATTTATCGATTATAACCAATCTTATAAGCAGACAGCTGAGCAATTACATATACACATTAACACATTGCATTACAGGCTAAAAAAGATTGAAGAACATACAGGACTTGACCCGAAACAATTCAAAGATTTAAATGTTTTATACTTCGCACTCCTCTTATTAGATAATCATACAAAAAATAACGATAAAATCGATTAATCTTTAGATGATTGTACATAGAAAGAATCCTCCAACTTTTTTATCATTATAATGAAAGCACTGTTACAACGTTTTTTATTATGACGAAATACGTTAACAGTTTGAGGGGGATTTCCAATGTTAGAAAAGCAAATTATTGATTCATTCGTATCTATTGTTGGCGAAGATAATGTAGATACATCCAATATGGGGCGTTTAACTTATAGTTATGATGCCACTCCAAACTTCCAAGCGATGCCTGATGCAGTCATTGCTCCTCGTAATACAAATGAAATAGCAGACGTGTTAAAAGTGTGTAACACTCATAAAATCCCAGTATACGTTCGCGGGTCTGGAACAAATCTTTGCGCTGGAACGTGTCCACTTGAAGGTGGTATCGTCCTTATTTTCCGCCATATGAACAATATTTTAGAAATTGACGAAGAGAATTTAACAATTACTGTACAAGCTGGTGTTATTACACTTGATATTATTAAAGCAGTAGAAGAAAAAGGTTTATTTTATCCACCAGATCCAAGCTCTATGAAAATTTCTACAATCGGCGGTAACATTAATGAAAACTCCGGCGGATTACGTGGTTTAAAATATGGCGTAACACGTGATTATGTAATGGGGCTTGAAATTGTCTTACCGAACGGCGATATCATTCGCACTGGCGGTAAATTAGCAAAAGATGTAGCTGGTTATGATTTAACTCGTTTATTTATTGGTTCTGAAGGAACACTTGGTGTTGTTACGGAAGCTATATTAAAACTTGTCCCTATGCCTGAAACGAAGAAAACGATGCTTGCGCTATATGAAGATATTAACGAAGCTGCTCGAGCTGTTTCTGCTATTATTGCAAATAAAATTATTCCGGCGACACTTGAGTTTTTAGACCAACCAACAATTGAAGTTGTAGAAGAGTTTGCACAAATCGGTTTACCAACTGACGTTAAAGCAATTTTATTAATTGAACAAGATGGCCCGCCCGAGGTTGTCAATCGCGATATCGAAAAAATGGCTAACGTTTGCCGTGCTATGAATGCGGTCGATGTTCGCGTTGCAAAAGATGAAGCCGAAGCAGATGCGCTTCGTACAGCACGCCGTAGTGCACTATCAGCACTTGCAAGACTAAAACCGACAACAATATTAGAAGATGCAACTGTACCACGTTCACAAATCGCTCCAATGGTTGAAGCAATTAATGCAATTGCAAAGAAATATAATATTCCTATTTGTACTTTTGGTCATGCTGGTGATGGTAATTTGCATCCGACTTGTATGACAGATGCCCGTAATGAAGAAGAAATGCATCGTGCCGAACAAGCTTTTGCTGAAATATTTGCGAAAGCGATTGAGCTTGGTGGTACGATTACTGGTGAACATGGTGTTGGCGCAATGAAAGCTCCGTATTTAGAAATGAAATTAGGTAAAGAAGGTATTGCTGCTATGCAAGGGATTAAACAAGCCTTCGACCCAAACAACATTATGAATCCTGGAAAGATGTTCGCGAAAGACTCTCGTAAAAGAGTGGTGGTTGAGCGATGACCACATTAAATAAAGAAAACATTCAAAAGGAATTTAAAGAACGATTAAGTGAAGATGAACTACTAAACTGTATGCGATGCGGCTTTTGTTTACCAACTTGCCCTACTTACATTCAATCTGGGTATAAAGAATCACATTCCCCACGCGGACGTATCGCCTTAATGAAAGCCGTCGTTGATGGTTTAATTGAGCCGGATGAAGATGTTGAAGATACATTAAATGTTTGCCTTGGCTGCCGCGCTTGTGAACCTGTTTGTCCATCTGGTGTGAATTATGGACATTTATTAGAAGAAGCTCGTGATATTATTAATCAAAATAAAAAGTTCTCCATGCCCGTGAGAGCTGTTCGTAAAGTTGTTTTTGAAGGACTATTCCCGCATCAAAACCGAATGCGAACATTAACAGGACTAATCGGATTTTACCAGCGTTCTGGTTTACAAACGCTAACACATAAAACAGGTATTATGAAGTTATTCCCTGAAACACTTGCAACGATGGACCTCGTTTTGCCAAAAGTCCCTAAAATGAAAGCAATGAAAGATCGTCCTGAATTTTTACCTGCTGAGGTGGCAAAGAAGAAACAAGTTGCATTCTTCACAGGCTGTTTAATGGATACGATGTTTTTAGAAACAAATAACGCAACGATGAAACTTCTTCAGTTAGCTGGTTGTGATATCGTTATTCCGAAAACACAAAGTTGCTGCGGGGCGTTACATGGGCATGCTGGTGAAAAGAGTGGAGCAAAAGAATTAGCAAAACGAAATATAGAAGCATTCGAAGATTTAAACATCGACTATATTATTACGAATGCAGGTGGTTGCGGAGCTTACCTCGTAGACTATGATTATCTGTTAAAAGATGATCCCAAATGGGCTGAACGCGCAAAGCAATTTGTTTCTAAAATTAAAGATATTACTGCTATACTAGTAGAACTAGATTTCCATAAACGTAATGACTTACGACTCACGCCGCAAATCATTACGTATCAAGACTCTTGTCATTTACGCAATGTTATGCGAACATCTTCGGAACCTCGTATGTTACTAGAGGCCATTCAAGGCGCAACATACCACGAAATGAAAGATGCGGACCGTTGCTGTGGTTCTGCTGGTATTTATAATATTGTCCATTCGGAGTTATCAATGGAATTTCTAGATTACAAAATGGACCGTGTACATGAAACAGATGCAGCGACAATTGTTACTGCAAACCCTGGATGTCTATTACAAATGAAACTAGGTATTGAACGTGAAGGTCTTTCTCATAAAATGAGAGGAATTCACATTGTTGATCTATTATTAGAAGCAATTGAAACCAACTCGTAATAACTCGTAACATACGTAATAATAGGAAAACGGCTATCTCCTTCGTCTATGTAAAGAGATAG
>NZ_JBFPJH010000192.1:0-6237 GCF_040838255.1 Bacillus sp. C30
AAGCGCCCGCAATCAATATTCAAAAATATGAGTCTCGTACATGGAGAAATGCATTTGTTCATTACGCAGTCGATTGGGATGAAACGATTCAAATTGCGGATACGAAGTATATTGCTTATGGCGGTGGACCAGCTGCTAATAAACGTTTTGTACATGTAGAGCTTTGCGAAACAAAAGATTACGAGAAGTTCAAACGTAGTTATGATAAATATGTGAAGTTACTTGCTAAAATCTTACGTGATCGTGGTATTAGTGTAGAAAAAGGATTGTGGACGCATAGTGATGTAACTCATCATCTTGGTGGTACAGATCATGAAGATCCACTTGATTACCTAAAATCTCATGGTGTATCTGAAGCTCAATTCCGAGCTGATGTGCAACGTGCATATAATAATTCAAATGTCGATGTTTCAGTTCCAGAAAAGCCATCTAAACCAGTAGAAGTTTCAACAGCTGTAACTGATGGCGTGGCTTATATTCAAGGTAACAACGTTAACTTACGCAAAGGTTCAGATACAAGCTATTCTAAAATTCGTCAGCTAAATAAACCAGAATCCTATATTGTGTGGGGTGAAAAAGACGGATGGCTTAATTTAGGTGGAGAACAATGGATCAAATACGATTCTTCTTATGTGAAGTTCGATAAGCAAAGCACAGTGGATTCATCTATTGTAGGTAAACACGTTGTTTCTAAAGTGAACAACCTACGTTTCTATGATGCTCCATCTTGGCAGGATAAAGATGTGGCTGGCTCTTTAGATACAGGATTAGGATTCACGATTGATGCGAAAGTAAGTGTCAACGGATCATCACAGTACAAAGTGCACAATAGCAAAGGACAGACGTACTATGTTACTGCAAATGGTTCCTATGTATACGTGAAGTGAGAAATGAAAAGAACGCCCTCTTAACCGAGAGGGAGTATGATAGATGATGGAAATATACCGAGGTACATTCTTAGTATATGTAACTAAATTTCTAGTGTGATCCCAAACCAAAAAGAGCGGACTTTATGATGTAAGAAAGGAAAAAGGCGTAATTTGAAACTCAGGTAATACGCCTTTTCCGTACTGTGAACAGTGAGTATGTTACAGGAGTGGGGTGTTGATTTTTAGTATATGCAATTAAGGGAAGTTTCCAAGTAACATCATTTTGGGGTAGTTTATAAATATTTGATTTTATTTTTTAAACATTCGAGATTCGTATTGTTTAATGTGTGTCTCATGTGAAAGAGTAATGGAAATTTCGTCTTCTCCATTCATCAGGAATTGCTTCCAATATGGAGAGATTTGAAAGGTTGTTTTAAAATGGTCATTGTCTCTAACGGTTTGTGCTTCTAAATCTATAATTAATTCTAAGCTTGTTTGTTCGGCCTTTTTTATTAAAAATTCCACATCTGTTTGATTTATTTGGATGGGCAAAATTCCATTTTTTATACAGTTGTTGTAGAAAATATCTGCAAAACTCGGAGCGATGATAACTTGAAAACCGTAATCAAGCAATGCCCAAGGGGCATGTTCTCTAGATGATCCACATCCAAAGTTTTGTCCGCTTATCAAAATGGTAGTCCCTTGGTATTTCTCTTTATTTAATGAAAAGTGTTCATTAGATGAGCCATCATCATTGAATCTCCAATGATAAAATAAAAATTTTCCGAATCCTTGACGATCGATTTTTTTTAAGAATTGTTTTGGAATAATTTGATCAGTATCCACATTTTCTTGGTTTAGTGGAAAAACTGTTCCTTGATGTTGACGAATTCCTGGCATATGATAATTCCTCCCTTTGAATTAAAAATTAGCTCTGAAACGTCCGAACGTCTGTAAATTTCCCTGTGATGGCTGCCGCAGCGGCCATCGTAGGGCTTACCAGATGGGTACGGGCGCCGTGTCCTTGCCGCCCTTCAAAGTTCCGATTTGATGTAGAGGCGCATCGCTTTCCAAATGGTACTATATCACTATTCATAGCAAGGCACATACTACATCCTGATTCCCTCCATTCAAATCCAGCTTCTTTGAAAATTTTATGAAGACCTTCCTTTTCTGCTTGAGCTTTGATATTTTGGGAGCCTGGAACCACAAGGGCTGTAACCCTGTTGTGCACTTTTTTTCCCTTTATGACTGCAGCAGCTGCTCTTAAATCACTTAATCTGGAATTTGTGCAGGAACCAATGAATACATAATCAATAGGGACTTCATTGATATTTGTACCTTCTGTGAGTCCCATATAGGCTAAGGCTCTTTTAACAGATTCTTGTTCGGCTTTATTTTTATATTGTTGTGGTGTAGGGATTTTTTGATTAATACCAATTCCCATTGATGGATTGGTTCCCCAAGTAACTTGTGGTTCGACACTTACTCCATCCATCTCAAGTATTAAATCGTAAATAGCTCCTTTATCAGAAGCATAACTTCTCCATTTTTCTACAGCGTTTTGAAATTCTTTCCCTGTTGGAACATATTTTTTTCCTTTTAAATATTTAAAAGTTACTTCATCAGGGCCGATGATGCCAGCTCTCGCTCCTGCTTCAATGGACATATTACACACAGTCATTCGCTCTTCCATAGAAAGTTTTTTTATGGTTTCACCAGTAAATTCAATGATATAACCAGTCCCCATATTAACACCGAATTTAGATATAATGGATAAAATAAGATCCTTTGCTGTTACCCCGAAGCCTAACGGTCCATTTACTTTTATTTGCAATGTTTTCGGTCTAGATTGCCAAAGGGACTGTGTAGCCAAGACATGCTCTACTTCACTGGTTCCAATTCCAAATGCAAGTGATCCGAAGGCACCATGTGTAGAAGTATGGCTATCTCCACATACAATTGTCTTTCCAGGTTGAGTCAGACCAAGTTCTGGTCCTATGACGTGAACAATTCCTTGATCAGGGTGATAAATATCTGCTAATTCAATACCAAACTCCTTACAATTTTCTTCGAGTTTTGACATTTGTATTTTTGATACTTCATCTTTAATTATATGCCTGTTTATTGTAGGGACATTATGATCCATCGTTGCAAAGGTTAGCTCAGGTCTTCTAACGGTTCGATTTTTTAACCTTAATCCTTCAAATGCTTGTGGAGAAGTGACGTCGTGTATAAGGTGAAGATCGATGTATAACAAATCGGGTTTACTGCTTTCGTGATAAATGACGTGATCATCCCATAATTTCTCAATGATATTTTTGGGGTTCAAAGTATTCCACTCCTTTTAGTTTAAGTTGAAAGTTATTGTGTAAGGGGACTTAATTAGAAGTGTTACAGGTGAATTAGGTTCCGTATAGCCTTGGATACAATTTTATCCCGTTACAATATATGTTATCTATATGTTTGCAAGATTGACCATAATACATGTGTTACTCCAAGATTCTCCACAATCAATTGGCTCATGCGACTTGTTCCAATTATTGAATCATTTTCTGTACTTTTTAAATCGGCAGTTCGATAGCCATCATTTAATACCTTTTCTACGGCCATTTCAATCATTGTAGCCTCTGTAGGCAATCTAAATGAGTGTCGCAACATCATGGCAACTGATAAAATCATAGCGAGTGGATTTGCTTTATCTTGACCCGCAATATCTGGTGCAGAACCGTGAACCGGTTCATATAGTCCGAAATAGTCTTCTCGTAAACTAGCAGATGGCATCATTCCAAGGGAGCCTGTTAGTACGGATGCTTCGTCACTAAGGATGTCACCAAATAAATTTTCCGTAACGATGACATCAAATTGTTTGGGTTGATAGAGGAGTTTCATTGCCGCCACATCGATTAGCAAGTGTTCAACTGTTACACTCGGATAACTTAGAGAAACTTCATCTACAACTTCTCGCCACATTCGACTGGACTCTAGTATATTAGCTTTATCGATCGATGTTAGTTTTTGTTTTCTACTTAATGCTATTTGAAAAGCTTTGTGAACGATCCTTTCAATTTCATTTCTTTCATATTGAAGTGTATCAACTACTACTTCTTTGTTTTTTCCTCTTCTTTCACTTGGTTTTCCGAAGTATAATCCTCCTGTTAATTCTCTAATAATGATAAAATCAACATTTTCAACTAGATGGGGCTTTAAAGGGGAGCTATCTAGTAAACTTTTGAAGGTAGAGACAGGGCGTAGATTAGAAAATAATCCTAGTTCTTTTCGGATTTGAAGTAACCCTTGTTCGGGCCGTAAATGAATGGGAATATTTGTCCATTTAGGACCTCCTACTGCTCCAAGTAATACAGCATCACTTGTTTTACAAAGCTGTAGTGTTTCTGGAGGAAGAGGATTGCCGTGAAGATCAATTGCAATACCACCAATTGCTCCTCTAGTTATTTCAAATTCATGACCAAACCAGTCCTCTATGATTTTTAGGACATCTAGTGCACTAGACATCACTTCTTCGCCAATTCCATCCCCCGGTAGTACAGCTATTTTCTTTTTCATTATTAAACCTCCAATTTTTATCTGTTATTTATTCTTTTATGTTTTAACTATGTTTATACGACTAGTATTTGGTGGATGAGGTTGTGAGGGGTTCTTGGAGCCTTTCTTAGGACGCTGTTATATAATTTTTGTGGGAGTTGGATTGAATAAAACGTCAACTAATGAAGATCCTCTCTCTGATATAAAAGATATTCTTGTAATACTAGGTACTCTTTCCATTTTACATAAGTTCCGTTTGATACTTTAACATAGCTGAAAATAAGATTAAATTGTATGTTCCATGGGCAAGAGTTAGAGTGGAGTTTTGGGTGCATAAATATATAGTCAAAACAATATTGAAACTAATAAATATAAGTCCTACTTATATTTTCCTCAAATCATTCGAAAAACCATGATTTTTTACATTCAAAGAAATTTTTGCATGATGATTTTCTAAAGAGGATTTATATAGTTTAAATGCCTTCCATATAATTTGAAATCTATGATTCATCCTGTTTCGTATTTGAATACTTCGCTTTTCTTTCTGTAAGAATGGTGAAAATGTCTTGATCCGTTACTGTTTTTTTCTTATCCGCGAGTTCTTTAAATACTGGAAAACTATCATTTAATATGGATTCATTTAGTTCAAATCCCAATTCTATAGCCTTATTATTAAAAGCATGTCGACCTGAATGTTTTCCAAGCACAAGACGATTTGTTATTACACCAATAAGTTCTGGTGTAATAATTTCATAGGTTGTACGTTCTTTTAAAACACCATCTTGATGGATCCCTGATTCATGTGCAAATGCATTATTCCCTACGATAGCTTTATTTTCAGGAACAACCATTCCAGTGAGCTTACTTACAAGGTTACTTGTGTGCTTAATTTCATTCAGCTTCAATCCTGTGGAAACCTTATAAAGATCTTCTCTAATATGCAGAGCTACAGCAATTTCTTCCAGAGCGGCATTTCCTGCTCTTTCCCCAATTGCATTGATGGTCCCCTCAACTTGATCTGCACCATTTTGTATTGCTGCTAATGAATTTGCAGTTGCTAATCCTAAATCATCATGAGTATGAGCCGATAGTTTTATTCCATCGATATTAGGAACATTCTCTTTAATAAAACGAAAAAGAGAACCATATTCTTGTGGAGTTATATATCCAACAGTATCTGGTAAGTTGATAATGGTTGCTCCTGCTTTAATTACTTCTGTGATAATTTTAACTAGAAATTTTTTATCTGATCGACAAGCATCTTCAGCACACCATTGTACATGGGTAAATTTTTGTTTTGCATATTTTACAGCTCCTACAGCTGCATTTAGTACTTGATCCTCGGTCATTCTTAGCTTATATTTCATATGAATCGGTGAAGTAGCAAGAAATATATGAATTCTTGGTTCGATGGATTTTTTTAATGCTTCCCATGTGATATCAATATCTGTTTCTTTTGCACGAGCGAGTCCAGTGACAGAGCTATTTTTAATTGTATCAGCAATCATTTTAACTGCTTGAAGATCACCTGTTGAGGCAGCAGGAAAACCTGCTTCAATAATATCGACTCCTAAACGTTCTAATTGTTTAGCTATTTCTATTTTTTCAAGAGCATTCAAATTTACACCAGCAGATTGTTCACCGTCCCTCAATGTTGTATCGAATATATCAATCTTACGCAAATCATAACACTTCCTTTGATCTTTTTTATAGTTACACCCGTGGTGCTAGTTGAATTTCTAGTGTCCAAAAGCCACGGAAATGAGTACATTTTCTCATTTTGAATGGAAGAAAATAGCGGTATTCAAGATGCTTTTGAACG
>NZ_JBFPJH010000193.1:0-6222 GCF_040838255.1 Bacillus sp. C30
ACTTAATTCTCAAACACAAAATTAATCTTATTATCTTTCCACTCTAACTTCGCATCAAACGTTTTCTCGCCTTTTTTAAAGCCTTTAATTAAATCGGTCTTCTCACCTTTTAATAGTTTCGTCATGTTTTTTTGCGAAATAGCTTTGCTTAAAATCTTCTTCGAGATGGTAAAGTCACATTGTGTTGTATTGTAGTTAGAACAACCGTAAAACGTCGACTTATCAATAACATCGCCATCGCATTTTTTACAGTTCCCGACCTTTTTACCTGTTGTAAATTTCGATCCTTTTCGTTCAATCGATTCAACATGTAATCCGGTGAAATCCCATTTCTCCGACATTTCTACCGCATCTTCAATAATTTTAGCTGATAGCTTTTTCGTTTGCTCCATAAATGTCGCTGGTGAAGCTGTACCTTCTCCAATTTCCGCAAGGCGTTGCTCCCATTTTGCTGTCATTTCTGGTGAAGCTAGTATTTTATCACCGATTGCTGTAATTAATACTTTCCCTTTATCGGTTGCGTACACTTGGTTTTTCTGTACATCTATATATTTACGGTCTTTCAGCATCGTAATGATACCGGCACGAGTCGCTTCCGTACCTAAACCTTCTGTTTTCTTCAATACTTTCTCAAGCTCTTCATTCTCTAAATACTTACCGGCCGTTTTCATTAACGTAATAAGTTGTCCTTCTGTATAACGTTTCGGTGGCTGTGTTTTCCCCTCTTTCACTTTCACCTTTACAACTTTCCCTTGTTCACCTTCAGCTACAATTGGAAGAATCGTTTCGTCATCTTTATCGTCTTGGAAAATGACTTTACGCCATCCTTCTTGAATTTGTTGTTTTCCTTTCGAAATGAACGCAGCACGTTCGTCTACAAGAGTTGTAATCGTTGTGTAGTCAAAGATTGCTACTTCATAATGCGCCGCAATCAGCCTTCTTACGATCATATCGTAAATTTTCTTTTCATCACCTGATAGTTTGCTTGGATTTGTAACTTGCTCTGTCGGTATAATTGCGTAGTGATCTGTAACTTTCTTTTCATTCACATAACGCTTATTATTCATAATCGATTCAATTGGTGCTGGCAATAAACCTTTATATTCATCAAACTGACTTAACTTCTGTAAAATATCAGGGAACGTCGCTGCCTCTCCTTGTGTAACATAGTTAGAATCCGAACGAGGGTAAGAGACAATCCCTTTTTGATATAGTGCTTGCGTTATATCAAGTGTCTTTTTTGGTGAAAATTTAAAGGCTTTATTCGCTGTCGCTTGCAGTGCTGATAAATTAAATAAAAACGGCGGCTGAAACTCTTTACGCTCCGTTTTCATTTCTTTTACTACAGCCGGTTTGTTTTGACAAAACGCTGCAATTTTATTTGCCAAATCAGGGTCATTTAAGCGGGACTCATTATCTTTCTCCCATTTCCCCTCATATTTCTTTCCTTCTATATTAAAGGTTGCGAACACTTCCCAAAACGGCTCTGACTTAAAGTTCTCTATTTCTTTTTCACGCTTTACAATGAGTGCTAATGTTGGTGTTTGTACACGACCAGCGGAAAACACATCATTCATTCCTTTTTTCTTTAGCAAAATACTAAAGACACGCGATGCATTCATACCAACGACCCAGTCAGCGCAAGATCTTGTATATGCTTCGTAATACGTATTAATCGTATCTGCTTCATCTAGTAAGTTTTTAAATCCTTGATAAATAGCTTGCTTCGTTAAAGATGAAATCCAAAGACGCTTCATTGGCTTTTGCACGTTGCAAAGATTAATAATATTTCTTACAATCAGTTCCCCTTCACGCCCAGCATCGCCCGCGTGAATAATTTCTGTTACCTGTGGATTATGTAACAGCTGTTTCACAACGTTAAATTGCTTATACTTTGACTTTGTTACCTCAAATTGAAAACGCTCTGGAATCATCGGCAATGTATTAAGTGACCATTTCTTCCACTCAGCGTGATAATGTTCTGGATTACATAACTGCGTCAAATGACCAATTGCCCATGTACAGTACGCTCCATTTGGAAATAACTCATTTGCTTCTACTTCTAAATACCCATCTTTCCGGCGATATTTAAACTGTGAAACAAGAGCCAAACCTTGATCTGGTTTCTCGGCAATAATTAATTTCATCTTCTAACTCCCTATCTGTATTCCAGTGTTACTTTCATTGTCTATCTGTTTAGAAGCGATGATAAAACAACCATCTTATTTATCATTCGCGGTTTGCCTCACAAATGGGAGACCTATAATATTATACGCTTATTCTTTATGGCTTCACAATAGAAACTCATTATATAACACTTTCTTTCTCATGCTTATAGACAAAAAAGACGCTCAAAAATCGAACATCTTTTCCATTCACTACTACTTGCTTACATATATTCTCTCAAAATAAAAATACAACAATTCTTTATGAAGCATCGTCCACTAAGATAACCATCATTATTTGAAAATTATATTGAACTTACCTTTTTTAAATTGTGCAGATAATTTGCAGATATATATTAGCATAAGTACTCTCCATTTGAACATATGATGAAGTGAATGATAGGACAGGGAGGTATCATGATGTTCGCTTATACGTTAACTGCCTTAACACTTTGTTGTATCTCGATTCTTATTACATCATATATATCTAAACGCAAGGGTACCCTAATGGAGTATATGGTATTTATTATGTCTTTTAGTATGTGTATCGGTTTAAGTATCGGTTTTTATTTAGGTATTCTTTTTAAAGGTGAATTACTATATTCTACTTTGCTTGCGATTTTGATTAGTAGTTGTATCGGTTTTTTAGTCGGTCTACGGTTTCACCTATTTACCGCTTTAGAAGGAATGTTTTCTGGATTAATGGCAAGTATGATGGGAGCAATGATTACAGAAATGTTAAACGCTCAACAAGCTCACAGTATACTGTTCATTAGTCTTTTACTTACTATAACAATAACTATGTCATGTATAATTCAACTTTTATCAGAAACCTTTTCTACTTTTATCCAACGGCGTTTTTTATTATTACTTTCAATTAGTGTGGTAATTATCGTTGCCGTGTTCGTGACATTCCCCGATCATACTCCCCCATCTTCATCCGGGCACGATCAACATATGCATTAACACTTGCAACGAAAATGAATAAGCAGCTATCCATAGGATAACTGCTTCATATTATTCTGGCTTATTAGGAATGTTAGGGTTTGGAACATAATCAGATTTATAATCTGTATATTTCACTTCTGTTACCATCCCCGCTGAAGCATGGTGTAAATCATGACAGTGGAACATCCATTCACCCGGATTGTCTGCTACAAAGGCTACTTCATATTCTTCTCCTGGTTTTAAGTTCAAAGTGTCTTTCACAATTGGAGAACCTTCTACCGGTTTTCCATCTTTACTTAACACCTGGAAGAAATGACCGTGTAAATGCATCGGATGATCGTCCGCTTTAGAGCGATTTACTAATTTTACTTTTACTAAGTCACCCTTTTTCACTGAAATTGGGTCAATATCTGGGAATACCTTTCCGTTAATTGTATATACCATTTCATTTCCATTCATTTGCGTATTCAAGTCCATATTATATGTGGCAATATACTGTTGATTTAACGTGAAACTACCTAATTTTTTAGCACCATATTTCGTCATATCTAATTTCGGTAATTTTTCTTTTTCATCTGCTTTGTCTTTCATCTCTTTGCTGCCATCATATTCAATAATAGCTTTCATTCCTTTTGCACCTTTACTTTCTGAATGGTCTTCAACGTACCATTTCCCAGGATTGTTAGCTGTAAATTCAATATCATAACGTTCACCCGGTGCGATTGAAATTACTTTGTCTTTTATAACTTTTGGATCGTTAATTGGTTGACCATCTGTCGCAATTACTTTTATATCATGACCGTGAACATGTATATCATGTGATAGATAACCAGCATTAACGAGTCGAAGACGAACTTTATCCCCTTCATTCACTTTTAACAGCTCTACTAAATCTCCGCTTTTACCATTGATTGTGAATAAGTCATACATACTCATATCATGACCTTCCATCTTCATATTTCCATGGTCCATTCCTGCCATATTACTAGAGTCTTTTTTATCACTGTCCATACCGGAATGATCCATGCCTTTCATATCATCATTCTTTTTCGTATTTTCATTACCCTTAGATTTATTACCTGTTGGCCCTTTTGTCATTTCTTTTAACTGCTTATTAATTTCTTCTTTATCTGTAACCCATTCATCCAACATTAATGTGTAATCTTTATCATATTTTTCATTAGTATCTTCTACAATGAGAGCACCATATAAACCTCTATCTAGTTGATTCACAGAATCTTGATGCGAATGATACCAATATGTTCCTGGTACGTTCGCTTCAAATTCATAGGTGAAACTCTTTCCAGGTTCAACCGCATCTTGCGTCACACCTGGAATTCCATCCATGTTATTTGGGACAGGATACCCATGCCAATGAATAGATACTGGTGCAGATAATTCATTTTTTAATGTCACTTTAACCTTTTCACCTTTTTTCACTCTGATTTCTGGACCTGGGGATGAGCCATTAAATGTCCAGACTGGAACAATAACACCGTTACTTAGCTTTTGCTTTTCTTCTTTCGCTACTAAAGTAACTTCTGGCCCTTTTACAACTTTCAATGGTTTTGTAGCCGTTTCAGTCTGTGTTGTTTTTTTATCGTCCATATTTTTATGATCATTTGTTGTATTTGTGGTCGAAGAACATGCAGCAATTAAAGATATTACGGAGACTGTAACTGCTGTTAATACAAATCTCTTCATTGAAAATCCCTCCTTTTTCTTTTTCAAGATTATTATAGAAGACAATTTTCAAGAAAATATGGAGGTTTAAAATGGTCCAAATAAAAAGACGCCCAAAATTGAGCGCCTCTTCTAATTATTATTTCGTAACAACTTCATCTTCTTTTACATTTACATTATTTTCTCTCATAAACTCTTCAATCTCTTCAACTGTTCTAATGATATCTTTTGACAAGTTTTCATACCCGTCTTTTGTGATAAGAATATCATCTTCAATACGAATCCCAATTGATTCTTCTTCAATATATAGACCTGGTTCAATCGTAATGACCATACCTTCTTCTAATACTCTATCTTTGTATGTTCCTACATCATGAGTATCTAAACCTAGGAAATGACTCACGCCGTGATAATAATATTTAGATAGTTCCTCATCTTCTTGAATTAAACCAATAGCTTTACACTCTTCTGCCAGTACCTTTTTTGTGTGCTCATTTAATGCAGTAAACTTTAATCCTGGCTTAATAAGCTCAGTTGTTTCTTTCAATGCTTTTAACACTATATTATATATTTGTTTTTGGCGACTAGAGAATGTTCCACTAGCTGGGAATGTGTAACTAATATCAGCGTTGTAGTAATCTTTTTGAGCACCTAAATCGAGCAGCACTAAATCACCATTTTGAATTTGTGCATCATTATCTTCATAATGAAGGACTGTAGCATTTTTACCACTCGCCAAAATTGTATTGAATGCATGATGTTTAATTCCAGATGATTTAAGCGTAAAATCAAAATGAGCTTCTAATTCATATTCCATCACATCTGCTTTTGCATGCTTCAGCACGTTATAAATACCCTCTTTAGTTACAGCAATCGCTTCTTTAATGATTTCAATTTCTTCTTCCGTTTTAAACACTCGTAATTCACAAATATGCGGATATACATTACCAATTAAAACGTGTGGATACTGTTCTCTTACATATTTAGCAAACGCTAACGTTTTCGTCTCAGTACCCTTCCACTCACGACGCTCTAAATCTAAATACAGATGCTTCACATTTTCTGTGAAAAGTGTATTTGCCATTGTCTTCTCAAAGCTTTCTATATATACAACTTTTTTTATGCCTGAAATTTGTTCTGCATCTTCTTTAGAAACTGTTTTACCGTCCCATTTTTCCATTACTGGATCTGATTTTTCAATGAAAAGAGTTTCTTCCACACTATTTCCAAACTTTTTCAACATGAAAATAACATTTGGCTCATCGATTCCCGTTAAATAGTAAAAATTTCGATTCGGCACAAATTTATAATGTGCATCGGCTGACATATGAGGTGCTTGCCCAGCAAATAAAATAGTAATAGATTCATCCGGTAATATGTTTACTAATCTTTCTCTATTTTGAGCAAAAAATGTTGATTTCATAAT
>NZ_JBFPJH010000016.1:0-34396 GCF_040838255.1 Bacillus sp. C30
ATATATACCCATAGTTATATAAGCATAAAACTAACGAAAAATAATACGTATAATATGGGAGGTGCTTTATATGGACGGTCGTGAAAATAAAAAAATAGAACAGTTACAATCCTTTACAAAAGACAATGAAGGAAAAGAGATGACAACAAATACAGGTGTCAAAATTTCAAATGATGAAAACTCTTTAACCGCCGGCGATCGTGGTCCTACACTTTTAGAAGATTTCCTGATGCGAGAAAAACTCGCTCATTTTGACCGTGAACGAATTCCTGAAAGAGTCGTTCATGCCCGCGGTTACGGAGCACATGGTGTTTTTGAGCTATATGATTCTTTAGAAGACTTAACAATGGCTCATTTTTTACAAGACCCATCTAAAAAGACACCTATTTTTATTCGTTTTTCTGAAGTTGCTGGATCAAAAGGTGCAAATGAAACGAACCGAGATGTACGAGGATTCGCTGTTAAGTTTTATACAGAGGAAGGAAATTTCGATTTAGTGGGTAATAACATTCCGATTTTCTTCATTCAAGATGGTATTAAATTTCCGGATCTTATTCATGCTCTTAAACCAGAGCCACATAATGAGATTCCCCAAGGACAAACAGCACACGATACTTTTTGGGACTTTATCGCCAATAATCAAGAATCAGCTGCGATGATGATGTGGATTATGTCGGATCGCGCAATTCCGAGAAGTTTTCGAATGATGCAAGGGTTCGGCGTTCATACATTTCGTTTAGTTAATAAACATGGGAAGTCACGATTCGTAAAATTCCACTGGAAGCCAAAGCTTGGCGTTCACTCGTTAATTTGGGATGAAGCTCAAAAACTAGGCGGCGCTGATCCAGATTATCATCGCCGTGATTTATGGGAAAATATTAATGCCGGAAACTACCCTGAGTACGAACTTGGCGTTCAAATTTTAGAAGAAGAGGATGAATTTAAATACGATTTCGATATATTAGATGCAACAAAAATTTGGCCGGAAGAAGACTTCCCTGTTAAGATCATCGGAAAAATGACGTTAAACCGAAACGTTGATAACATATTTGCGGAAACAGAACAAGTCGCACTGCACCCTGGAAGCATCGTCCGCGGTATCGATTTTACAAATGATCCTCTCTTACAAGGTAGACTCTTTTCTTATACAGATACACAATTAGCTCGCGTCGGTACAAACTATCAAGAGTTACCGATTAATCGTCCGGTATGTCCTTTTCATAACAATCAAAGAGATGGTGCGTCTAAATATATAATTGATAAAGGAAAAATCGCTTACCATAATAACTCTTTAGCTAATAACTCTCCCTTTACTGTACCTGGTACGAAAGGCGGTTTCGTTACATATCCTTCTACTGTTTCTGGACATAAAACAAGAGAAACAGCCGCTAGTTTTAAAGACCATTTCTCACAAGCACGTTTATTTTGGAATAGTATGAGCCACGTCGAAAAAATCCATATTATGCAGGCCTTTTCCTTTGAATTAGGAAAAGTAAAAAGTAAATCAGTTCGCCAACAAGTCGTAGGTATGATTGGTCATATAAGTACAGAATTAGCTACTTTAGTAGCTGAAGCAGTCGGGGTAACAGTGCCAAATGTTCAAGAATCAAATGTTACAAAATCCTCACCAGCACTAAGTATGGAACATACAACATTCAGCCCAAATACATTACGAGTAGGCGTCATTGTCGCAAACGGATATGACGGTCAAAACGCACAATATATTATAAATCAATTCAAACAAGCCGGTCTTCAGCCCGTTATTATTTCCGAACGATTAGGTTTTGTGCAAGGTTCTCAAAATGGACAGTGGGAAGTGAATGATACTTTCTTAACAGGATCACCACTTCTTTATGATGGGCTACTTCTTATTGGCGGAAATATTAATGATCATTTTCTTAACAAGGCAAGTTCATTCGTCGTAGAATCGTATAATCACTTTAAGCCAATTGGCGCTTTCCAAAATGGAACTACTATTGTTCAATCTTTAAACATCGAAGGAAAACCTGGCGTTATAACAGAACAAAATCCTACCTTACTTGCAAATGAATTTATTCAGGCAATGACAAAACAGCGATTTTGGGAAAGAGCCTATTAAAATACATGAGGAGGATACGTCATGTTCGTTACAGTGGAAAAAGATGTACACATTTTTGTGCAAGATATGAACCCAGGTCCTGACAGTAAAACTGTTTTCTTTGTACACGGCTGGCCTTTAAATCACCAAATGTTTCAATATCAATTCAATGTTTTACCACAGCACGGGTTTCGCTGCGTCGCTATGGACATTCGCGGAAACGGGCAATCTGATAAACCATGGGCTGGTTACACTTATGATCGTTTAGCTGATGATATCGCAATTGTATTAGAAGCACTTCAAATAGAAAATGCTACGTTAGTCGGCTTCTCAGTCGGTGGCTCTCTCTCTATTCGGTATATGTCACGATATAATGGGCGTCGTATTTCCAAACTTGCATTAGTGGATGCTGTCTCTCCTTCTTTCGTGAAAAACCAAGAATCCCCTTACGGCGTACCGAAAGAACAAGCAGATGCTCTGATTGCTCAAATGTATGTAAATTTACCTAAGTTTCTAAGTGATGTATCTTTATCATTTTTTAATAGAAACTTAGGAGCTGCCACGTTAGAATGGTTTTCTTATCTCGGTATGCAGTCCGCTTCTTATGCTCTCATCAAAATTTTGCAAGCCGCTGCAAACGAAGACGTAACGAAGGACTTAAGTAAAATTAACGTCCCAACAAAAATATTCCACGGTGTTCACGACCAACTCATCCCTTATAAAAGTGCTGAGCTAACAAAAGAGCGAATTAAAGACTCTGAACTATATCCTCTTACAAATAGTGGCCACGGCTCTCCAATCGATCAAGCGGATGAATTAAATAAGGAACTGATAAAATTTTTAAATTCATAGTTCCTTTACAGTAAAAAAAGAATTTGCCCTTACGGCAAATTCTTTTTTCTTAACTACCTTTTGCACGAGCAAATTCCACATATGACTTATTCTTCTCTTCCATTAAAAATAAAACGATAATGCGGAAAAAATGAAGAGTTGGAACAATTGTCATACAAAGAATAGATAAAAAATAAACACGCTCATCGTTAAACGCATAAATACTAACAACTCGAAATCCTGTCTGTTTATAAATCCATACAACAAATAATTGCAAACTAAAAATTAATAACAAATCTGGAACTGATTCTATTAAAATCAAACAAATTGTCCAATTATATACTAGATGAAAAATTCACATACTTCTCACAAATCAATTATTAAAACGACTCTATTTTAATTTATACTAAATGTACAAGTAATACTCCCTAAACCTAGCTTGTCTGGTTATCCCGTTAAATACTATAAAAAAAGAACTTGTATCGTATACAAGTTCTTTTTTGTCGCCTATTTAAATAATATATCCTTACTATATTGCTTTCCGATGAGTAAGTCATATTGAATAAACTCATATTGCTTTAACATTTCTTTTTGTTTTTCTGTTAAACTTTTTATTGCTTCTCCGTCTTTTCCTATCTTCAATTCATCACGAAGTACGGGAATTTCTCCATATAACTTCGATAAAAATTGATAGAACGGTACCTTATTTAATCCAGCATAATCAAAGACAAGATTTGAAAAATAGATTGGACTTACTAAACCTAAATTGTCATTTGGCATATCAAAATTTGCATACATTAATAACGGCGTTTGCGCCATCGCTAATCGTTCACTTGGCGTTTTTTCATTTGTTATATAACCAGTCTCTTTATAAAGAGATTTATTTGTTCCTAGTGATGGGAGATGGTCCCCAAAGAATACTAATAATGTAGGTCTATCTAAATTATCTAGCTCCTCTATTAAATATTGAAGAGCTTCATCTGAACGTCTTAATCCTTCTGTATAAGTCTCTAATTCAGCCTTCGACTCTTCATTTTCTAATCCACTAATCTCTATTTGATTTTCACCAAATCTTCCTTCTGTAAATGGAAAATGATTTTGCATCGTAACTGCATGAACAAACGTAGGTTTCTTTTGCTTCTCTAATTCAGCTATTATCTCTTTACTCATAGATAGATCGCTAATATAATCTCCATCAACTTCTACATTTTCCATCGTATCTTGTGCATTAAACTTATCAAATCCTAACACTTTATATACATCATCCCGTTTAAAGAATGAGCGACCGAACGAATGAATTGCACTTGTATAATACCCTTCTTTTTTCAATGCTCGAGGAATTGATGGAATTTCTTTCTTATTTGTAACGACTTGCTGATATGGTATAGAGCCTGGTTTTAACAAACTCATTGAATAACTCGTTAATGCCTCAAATTCAACGTTCGCAGTATTTCCTCCAAATGCAGGAGAAATAGTTTGTCCACCAGGAAAACTTTCTATATAATGATGCAAATTAGGTAAAGGATCTTCACTAAAGGACAGGTTCGTTAACTTCGTTGGATCCCAAAACGATTCACTCATTACAAAAATAATATTCGGTTTCTCTTTTTGCTTCTGCGCCCCTATATTGCTACTATATTGTTTCTTTATATCGTTTGCTATTTGAAGCATATTTTCTTTTGAATAACCTTTCGGCTTTTCAATGACTGTCATATCTAAATTACTTATAAATCCTAGCACAAAACCATTTGAAGCATAATTTTCATTTTGATTCCACAAAACGAACTCTATACCTGACTTTTGAAACCATTTATTCATAAACGTATTCGTAAAATTACCATACACATATAAAATAAAAACGGATCCTATTATAAATAGAACTCGTACGCCTGCATGAGCTTTTACATTTTGAATATACTTCCTCACATACATACCCGCCAAAATACAGACAACAACACTTACAATAACGAGAAGGATATAACCCCAACTAAAATAATCCATCACCATTGGTATAACAGATTGCATATGTCCAATCTGTGTAAAATCAGAAGGATATAGTGGGTCTCCCCTAAAAACAATTTTGAAGTGATTTACAATAGCCAAAATGATTAGCAAAATGCTTGTCAAAATAGTACTCAAAAAAACTTTCCCAAGCACGTTATACACCAAAACATATATCGCATAAATTACAATTAAACTAAATATAAACTGTGCGTTATAATTGTAAACCCAATTCAGTGTATTTACGAGATTCATATTATTTTGCATGAAAATAAAAAGCAAAGTAACCACATGCGCTACTAAAAACATTCTAATATAAATCCGAATAATCGGTTTAAATTTATTAACTATACCTTTATTTAAATACGCAACATATAGTAGTACAACCCACATCAAAATTGTCATTATACTTAAAATATTTTTTTGATTTAACATATCTTTCATCGCATCTAAACTAAAATATTTTAAAATCAAGAAAAGTGTTGGTATTACATATAGGGTTACTAGGCCACTTAACATCGCTGAAATTAATATACTTCTTCTTGGCTGATGAAATGAAAAATTACCCCTCAATTCATTCCCTCTTTTCTGTTTATTAATTTCACCCCGCACCGTAAAAACAGTTTCTATTAAGATAACATACTTCATGCATTTCGTCTTCACACTGGATTCTACTATAACTGTAGTTTCTTAATTCTCCCTTAATCAACAGTTAATTTTTGGAATACCAACTATTCATTCTTAAAAAACTAAATTCCTTCATTCCACTTTATGATATAATAACTATGTTTTGGAAAACCTTAATACTATTAGGGTTTTATCATGAAAATAAGAAAGAATTAATAAAAAAGGAGCTGCTCATTTTTGTTAAATAAGTTTAAAAATTTGCCTAAAGCGGTATATGTAATTTTGGCGCTTTCTTTCCTGTTGCATGTTTTTTGTCTAGTAAAACAGCCAGGATTAAATGGAGAAGTAGTCAAAGTAACATATGGTGCATATGATGCGTTCAACTATTCGTTAACAGCTGAACAGCTATTAAAACACGGTGTCTTCGGATATGTTTATTTGGAGCCTAGTGAAGTTCCTGGAAAAAATGCATACATCACACCAGGTCAGCCACTATTATTAGCTGGCGCTATGATTATTTCTGATGTTACATCACTTCCTTACTATTACGTGGCAACCGTCATTAATATGATACTGAACCTCGGGACAGTGTTATTAGTATTCTTAATAGGAAAAGAGTTATTTGAAAAGAATATTTATGGAATTGTCGCAAGTATTTTATATGCTATTTATCCAAGTAACTATACATACTTCCGTACGTTATTAACCGAAGTTCCTTCAATATTCTTATTAACGTTAAGTGTATATGTATTTGTTCTCGCATGGAAATATAATAAAGTGAAATTCCATATATGGTTCGGAATTGTCGTTTCCATTTTACTTATGTTCCGTCCAAATCCAGCTCCAATGATGCTCATTCCTGTTCTTGTCGTCTTGTTCACATATGGATTTAAAGACTCAATTCGAATTGGATTATTATGGCTCATTGGCCCGTTCTTTATTATCGGTGCCTGGGTTGTTCGTAACTATTTAGCGTTCAATCAATTTATCTTATTCTCAACCCAAGGTGCGGACCCATTAATTGCCGGTGCGGATCCATTTAACAAAATCGGCTATGAAAATGTAGTTAACCAAATGAAGGCCCAGGGTTTAGAAGATAAAAATGCATACGCAAAAGATTTAATCAAAAATGGATTTAAAACGGACTTCACATATTGGTTCTCGTGGTTCACTGTTGGTAAAACAATTGAATTATTCAAAACAGCTCCTGCTGTAGACCAATACCATATTCATAAATTTATGCAAATGTGTCATAAAGTCTTCATCATAGGCACATTCTTGAGCAGTTTCTGCTGCATGCTAAATTCATTTAAACATAAACGCGTTATGATGCTAGTAGCAAGTTCTGTTATTTACATCATCTTCTCAAACTTATTCTTAGCAATTAATCGCTACGGATTTTTCATTAACCCTCTTATGTGCTTAATTCTTGCATATGGGTTAGTTTACGCTGTGCAGAAGCTTCCATTTTTCCGCACTAGCCAAGCATAACAAAAAAGAGGTCGTCCAAAAATGGACGACCTCTTTTTTATTTATCCAACACTTTGAACACGGCCAATTTGTCCATCTTGTAATCGAACTTTAATTCCGTACGTGTGTGTTTCTGTGTTTGTTAAAATATCTTTCACAACCCCACTCACTGTTTTACTATAATCTTTATCCAATTGAATAACTACATGTGAACCAACCGAAATTTGTGATCTTGTCGGTTTCCCACCTGTTGCTTCTGTTGTTTTTTCTTGTTTCTGTGTTCTCTCTTGTTGTGCAGACTGTTGTTGCTGAGCCTTCTGTTTCTCTTCTTGCTTACGTTTTTCTTGCTCTACTCTTTGCTGCTCTTCTTGCTTACGTTTTTCTTCCTCTACCCTTTGCTGCTCTTCTTGCTTACGTTTTTCTTCTTCTACTCTTTGCTGCTCTTCTTGCTTACGTTTTTCTTCCTCTGCTTTTTGCTGCTCTTCTACCTTCTTATCTTCTTCAACTTTCTTCTCATCTATTTTCTGTTCTTCCGATGCTTTCAGCTTTTCCTCTTCATCTTTACAAGCTGTTAAAACCACTACACATAAGCTCATAAGTAAAAATAATAATAATTTTTTTAACATTAAAAAATCCTCCTATATATACATTACAAATAATGACCTTTAATAGAATAACAAATATGTATAAACCCCTTTGTCGTAATTTGTCGTATACATTGGATTTTCCATGTAACACTACATGCTACAAATAGAAAAGAACCTGTCATATGACAGGTTCTTTTCGTTATTTATTAGGATACGATGATTAGCATGTTTACTATACAAGAGGAAGCATCCATATTTTCCATATGATACTTACGATTACTATAAGTACAAAATCAAACAAATCTAATCTCGGACCCTTTTTCATAGTCATGTCTAGCCACATATGAATCCATTTCATTTCCTTATATTTATGAATATTTTTCTTTGCGAATCGGTAAGTGAGCACTTGCATGATGTAAATTCCAATTACACAAATAAGCAATAAGATGAGAAATTCAAACACAAAATTCCTCCCTATTTTTGAAGCGTTCTTTCTACTATATGGTTCTTCAAAACCCATTCCTCAAACTGAGCACTTCCAAACTCCCAGCTCAAATCACGAGCGTGTACAGAAAGAACGTAATAACCGGCATATTCGTCCATAAACCGACCTGTCTCTATCTCCTCTTTCTGAAGACCGTATACTCCAAAATTAAAATACACATCCCACACGTCTTCATGCTTCCTCTTATAAGCAATCGATTCCATATCACATTCAGTTCCGAAATAATCAAGATGTAAATGTACGCTATCATCGTATTCGTAATCCATTTTATCACCCCTTATATTTGTACTTCTTTATTACCCGAAAAATTCCTGCTATCTATACTCACATATGGGCACTTACCTACATATTATGCTTGTAGATTGACTTCTAGGAGGTGTCATATAGTGAAAAAATTAATAACCGTTTTTTGCATCATGTTACTAGCTATTTTCACATTCGCTGCTTGTAGTAGCACAAAGGAAAGTACGAAAGAACAAGCTCAAAAAATTCGCGTTGGCGAAGTTACACACTCTCTTTTCTACGCACCATTATATGTTGGAATTGAAAAAGGATTTTTTAAAGATGAAGGCTTAAATATTGACTTACAAACAACAGCTGGCGGAGATAAAACGATGACCACCCTTTTATCTGGCGGAATTGATATTGCTCTCGTTGGTTCAGAAACGTCTATTTATGTTCATCAACAAGGAGCAAAAGATCCTGTCATTAATTTTGCGCAGCTTACACAAACAGATGGTACATTTTTAGTTTCCCGTAAAAAATTAGACTCTTTTAATTGGAACGACGTAAAAGGCGTTACGTTTTTAGGACAGCGTAAAGGCGGCATGCCGCAAATGGTTGGTGAATACGTTTTAAAGAAAAATGGCATTGACCCTCGCAAAGATACGAACTTAATTCAAAATATCGAGTTTGCTAATATTGCAAATGCCTTTGCATCTGGTACGGGAGAATTTGTACAGCTCTTTGAACCGACTGCAAGTATACTTGAAAAAGAAGGAAAAGGTTATATCGTCGCGTCTTTCGGAGCTGAATCTGGTACTGTCCCTTATACAACGTTTATGGCAAAAGAAAGTTTCTTAAAGAAAGATAAAGCTGCTGCAGAAAAATTCACGCGCGCACTATATAAAGCGCAGCAATGGGTTGATACACATAGTCCAGAAGAGATTGCCGATGCCGTTTCACCACTATTTAAAGACACTTCAAAAGACATTTCAGTAAAAGTAATTGAACGCTACAAAAAACAACATTCATATGCGACAAATCCATTATTAGATGATGCAGAATGGAAACAACTCCAAACGATTATGAAAGAATCTGGTGAATTACAAAAAGAAGTTCCACATGAAGCGCTCGTCAATACAAAAATTGCCGAAAGCGTTATTAAGAAATAGAGGCGAAGTGTATGAGCTTTTTACAAATACGTAACGTTTCTCACTGCTTTTTTGCAAAAGAAAATGCCAAACTTATTCTTGAAGATATGAGTTTGCAAGTAGAAGAAGGCGAATTTATTTCAATCCTTGGTCCAAGTGGTTGCGGAAAAACAACGCTCCTCTCCATCATCGCAGGGCTACTTGATCCAATTGAAGGTATCGTATTTTTAGATGGTGAACCGATTACAACTAAGACCCCCTCTATAGGCTATATGCTCCAGCAAGATTACTTGTTTCCGTGGAAAACAATTGAAGAAAATATTATGCTCGGACTTCATATTCGGAAGGTTTATGATGAAAATACGAAAGAACATACATTAAAGCTTTTAAAACAAGTCGGCCTATATGATATAGAACAGCAATACCCTCGTGAACTATCCGGTGGTATGCGCCAACGTGCTGCACTCGTTCGAACATTAGCGACCGACCCAAAAATTTTATTGTTAGATGAACCATTTTCCGCTCTTGATTATCAAACAAAATTAAAACTAGAAGATCTCGTCTTCACATTACTACGTAACTATAAGAAAACATCCCTACTTGTGACACATGATATTGAAGAAGCAATTGCGATGAGTGCTCGTATTTATTTACTGCAGGCGAACCCTGGAAAAATCGCAAAAACATTCATCGTCCCAGAAAGTATCCGTTCCTTATCGCCGTTAGAAGCACGCCACCACCATGACTTCCCATCCCTCTTCCAAGAAATATGGAAGGAGCTGGAACGACTTGGATAATATAAAACAACTACATGAACAGTTTCGAAAAAAAGAAAGACAACATGCATGGTTAGCTCGCTCTTTACAACTTGTACTTCTTGTTCTTTTCTTTGCACTATGGGAAATAGCTAGTAAAAAAGAATGGATTGATCCTTTACTCTTTAGTTCTCCTTCAAGTATTTGGGATCTCTTTTTAACGAAATGGATTGACGGTTCACTTTGGGTCCACATATGGACGACATTACTTGAAACAGGAGTAGGCTTCATTCTCGGAACTATACTCGGAGCTATTATTGCTACTCTCCTTTGGTGGATGCCACTTTTGGCCCGCGTACTTGATCCTTATCTCGTCGTCCTAAATGCAATGCCAAAAGTTGCACTCGGTCCAATCATCATTGTTATTTTCGGTCCAAATATTTCATCCTCTATCGCCATGGGGGTAATCATCTCTATCATCATTACCATTCTCGTTATTTACAGCGCATTTCAAGAAGTCGATTCCAACTATATTAAGGTCATGGACACATTTGGCGCAAATAAATGGCAATGCTATAAGCACGTTATTCTCCCTTCATCTTTCCCTGCAATTATTTCAACGTTAAAAGTAAATGTTGGCTTATCATGGGTCGGTGTTATTTTCGGGGAACTCCTCGTTTCTAAACAAGGACTTGGCTATTTAATTAGCTATGGATTCCAAGTCTTTAACTTCACACTCGTCTTGCTCAGTGTATTGCTCACTTGCGTCCTCGCAACTCTTATGTATGTATTTGTCGAGGCATTTGAAAAACTCCTTATTGGAAAACGAAAAAAAAGCTGACTTAGAGCGATATGCTAGAGTCAGCTTCTTTCTTCTACCTTTTATCACACATTTTCGAATCATCTGCAATATTCCCATTAGCAACCGTAACTGTATGGAAACAATCTTTCACACGCACCGTAACGACATTATCTTTTCGATCAATAATATGATAATCATTAAACTCTTTATTTAATGCACTACGAATTTGCTCCCCTTCAAAAATCGGAAAACCGTGAGACATTACCCAAATGAGACCAGCAACAGCAAGAATCGTTTTCATACGTTTCATTACCTCCTCGAGAGTAAACTTATAGCCCCTATACTATGCGCATTATAATTGTGTCTAATTTGTGACGTTTTTATACTAATTCTATTTTAATGATTCAGTTCCTTCTTCTTTTTTAAAAAAAGACAGAATTTTCAATTTTATCAACATAAAGAAACGCAAAGAACTACAATTCTTCACGTTTTCCCTTGGCTAAAATATATCGAACACATAATTCGCATTAGTGTCCACTTGGTTGTTCCATCGTTTTCGACACATTATATAACCCAGCTAACACTTCCGCTCTCATTTTTACAAGCTCGGAGAATTGATAGAAGAAGGCAATTTTTTTATATTTTAATTCTGTTCCTTCTTTCACCTTTTTTGAATCTTGTAAAATAAACGCTGTAAATGTATCCGCAATATCCTCTGCTACATTTGTCGTCCCATACAGTGAAACAAACTCACCATGCTTTTCCTTAAAAAATTCAATTTGAGCTTCTTCGCTTTCTTCCACTTTCTTTTCTGTCCACTCCTGGTCAATTGGTTTCCAGAAAGAATTATAAAATCGATTTATATAAGAGCTCTCCTTCGCACATCCTTCTTGTAAGAAAAGAGATTTACATTTATTTTGGTATGATGAAATATCTTTATCTTCTTCAAAAGCCTTTAAGTACTTTTCATTTACTGGTATTTGTTTATGTCCCAGTGTCAATACGTGAGCCGTCTCATGTATTAATGTTTTCATCACTTGATCGATATTTACTGCAGAATCAAGCGTATCTAAGCTAATGGTCCACTCTTTCGGATACTCCATACTCGGCATAACATGAGCGACAATTCCATCGTATCCATCTGTTACCATATCAAACTCTTTTATGTCAGTGCGATACTTAGCAGGAATAAGCGTGCTATACATCTCCCATAACGATTCATGATAATCCCTATCTTGACGTTGCTTTAATACTTCTTCTTTCGCGTCCTTATCCTCCGCAAAAGCCTTATTCAATCGTTTGCGATCTAGTTTATCGAAATAAGGATCTACAATTTCATCACCATCAATATAATAAGAAGCTAAAAAGAAATAATTTTCATCATCCTTTTTTTTCATTTCTGCTTCTTTCATATCGTTACTTGAATGTCCTTCTAAATCATAATCCTCTAGTACTTCAAGTTCTGAAAGTCCATCTATCTTTTTATATACTTTTTGAAGTGTTTTATCACCTATTTGTGTGCATTCTTCTGTCGTTTCGCACACATCTTTTTTCTCTCTTTTCGAAGTTTGCTCCGACATATCACATCCAGCTACTAAGCCCATTGAAATCATAAAACACATTAACTTGCCATACAGTTTCTTCATACGCCCCTCCATTATTCCATTCTACAAAAATATCATAATCATTTTTTAACGAATATGCGATAATTAATTATAAAAACTGTATGGAGGTTTCCCATGATTCGAGCAGTCTTATTTGACTTAGATGGAACACTATTAGATCGTCGTCAATCTTTAGAGCAATTTATTCGTGATCAATATAATCGCTTCGCCTTTCATTTGATAAACATAGAAAAATTCGAGTATTGCTCTCGTTTTCTCGAACTCGACAATAATGGTTACACGTGGAAAGATAAGGTATATTCCACTCTCCTTTGCGAATACAACATTACCACTTTAACGCAAGAGCAACTGCTGCACGACTACATTACAAACTTCCAACATCATTGTATTCCTTTCCCAAACATGCACGAATTACTTCAACAACTAACTCAGCGAAACATTAAAATTGGTATTATTACAAACGGCTTTACTAAATTTCAGATGAGCAACCTTCGAGCACTAAACATACATACGTATACAAGCACGATTCTTGTTTCAGAAGCAGAAGGAATTAAAAAGCCTCACCCTGAGATTTTCGAACGGGCTTTACAAAAGCTAAACGTAAAAGCAGAAGAATGCCTTTACGTTGGGGACCATCCAGAAAATGATGTACTTGGTTCTGAACAAGTAGGGATTCTTGGCGTTTGGAAGAGAGATTCATTTTGGGGTGACTTTGAACATTCACGTGTCGTGGATGATTTATTAGAGGTGCTTTCGTTTTTAGAGGTGGAAATAAAAAAAACATAAAGCAGTCCAAAGAACCACTCTACGGAAGAGAGGTTCTTTGGACTGCTTTACTCATAAACTGTAAACTGCGGTTTACTCGGATGATCTATCACTAGCGCATCATCTGGAAATTTTGAAACTTTTTGATATAAAGCAATGTCACCAATGCAGCCTGCTGTTAGTAGAATCCCTAAAAATGAGAGTGGCTCCAGATTCATAGCTAATCCCAATACAATTGGTAAAATTCCAGTTGGTAAAAATGGCAACATTAATACTTTCTTCATTTGCTTTACTGTAATTTCTTTTTTAGAATGAGCATATGCCACACCCAATTTCCAATTGACGCCCCATTTTAATTCACTCCACGGAACACCTCCGATATAGCGAAATCCTATTAAATGTAATGCCTCATGAATACAAACGAGAACAAGCATTGCGATAATAAAAAGAAACATGATCGGTAACGTAATTTCAATTTGAAACCCGCCTGAAAGAATTGTATGCAGATAACTAATTCCAATCGCCAGAGCGAATATTATAAAAAATGAATAGAAATTTAATTTAACCATTGAAACAGAAACTGTTGTTTCTTTTCTGTTATCCATCTTTTCCCCTCCTAACAAGTAAAGATATCCTCACAAAATTGTATAATATACCCAAATGTATATAAAGATATATTTACATTTATTCTTGAACGCAAAAAAAGAAACCGGCCACTTTACTTCGTAAAACAGCCGATTTCTTCTATATGTTTCATCGTACGCGCTAATACATCATCGCGCATAATAAAGCTAAATTTTCTATCAGTTTTAATATTATCAGGAATGTCTTTTAATAAAACAGACCCTTTCGTTTCTTCGTAATGCGTATGTTGCTCTACCGCACTAATTGTTGCAAAATAAATGTTTTTAATGATTATTTTGTCTTTTCCGGATACTTTGTATTGCCCTAAGTAAGTTAAATCAGAAACTATGCCGCCGGTTTCCTCATGAACTTCTCGAACTGCCGCTTCTTCCGGTGTTTCCCCGAGTTCTACTTTACCACCTGGAAATTCAAGACCACGGCGTAAATGATGCGTTAATAACCATTGATCCCCGTATCGGCATACAACCCAAACATGCTTTGGCTCAGGAGAAAATGGGTAACGTTCAAACGATAATTGTACAGTGTTGTGGTAATAATCTTTAAATTTGTACATGCCATTACTCCCCTATTGATGATTACAAGTTTTTCCTACCACAAATTGTAGCATATTCTCGCTTTTCTGCATAATATTATCCAATTACAATCCATTGATTATTCCCATTTGTGCGACTAATTCTTTCGTTTCATGATTCCCTAGATCATAAATCATTTTATATGCTTTTTGTAGTTGTTCATCATATCGATCATTATTCGAATCGTGATGATACTCAACGAATGGAACGTGGGAGCGTACATACGAACCTAAGTCCTCTTCATACGCTTGATCAAAATACTCTCTTAACTCCGTAATCTCTTCGTCATTTGCATAAATTTCAAAATTATACGTATCCGCCGTCTTCACTTGCGAAATTTGACCATTTCCAACTGATATATAATATGTTTTTTTATTCTCCATGTAACACCCTTCTTTCATCCTTTTAATTTCTATTATTTTCATCAATTACAAAATTATGTAAAATAAAGAAAAGGAGGGATTTCATGCTCAAAATATTAATTATCGGCATTATAATCGTACTGATCATATTAGTACTCTCCGTTATGACGATTAATAAAGGCTATTCTTACAAACATTCGATTGATAAACCAGAAGATAACCCTTATACAAAAAGCAGTAAAGAGCATTCATAATAACTACGCATTTTAATCGCACTCAGTGTCATCATCATATCCGCTATTAGTTTACTGACAGGTCAAAATAACTTTCTACCACTTTCACAATTTCTATTAGGAGCTTTAATGTTTCTCATCGCAATTGAGCAAATAAAAAAGAAGGATTCAGGAACCGGATTTATTTGCATTGTTGCTGGTGCTTTCATTTGGCTTGTTTTTATCATTACCTACATAAAATAGAGGAGGGTCTTTTATGCTGAAAGGATTACGGATTACTTTATCACTTATTGCTTTATCTATAGCAATCTATAGCTTTTTTACTGGTAATAGGGAAATCATGCCTTATATGTTCATCTTTTTAGGGGGGATGGCTTTCATTATTAGTATAGAGGAAATCTTAAAACAGCAAAAAGGTGGTAGCATACTTGCTCTGTTAGCAGGAGCTGTTGCTTTATTTCTTGGCTTCTCAGAAATATTTCGATAAATAGTCTCTTTAAAGGAGGAATTCGATGCTAACTGGAATACGCTATTTTTTCATGCTTCTCACAATCTCTCTTTGCACTTATTCTCTTGCTACCGATAATTTCACACTTCTCCCATACATGCAATTTGCTCTCAGTTGTTTCTTTATTCTTCTAGGAATTAATGAACTGAAATCCGGAAGAAAATCAATGGGTATCTCGCATTTTCTCGTTTCTATTCTTATGCTCTTCATTGTAATATCGAACTACCTTCGTTACATGTAACATGTAATTTTAATCACCTACTGACTATTCCCTTTCACCAATTTGGCTTTGTCGAACAGGTAATAAATTTGAGGATAACCTAAACAAAAAAAGGTGGAGAATAGTATGCTAAAAGTATTTCGTATTATATCCGCTCTGATCGTCATCGCTCTCGCTCTATATGGAATGTTTACAAACCCGCTTGTTATTATGCCCTATATGCTTATTGCCTTATCTATCATGGCTTTCATCATGAGCGCAGAAGAAAAACAGAAACAACAGAAAGTAAATAGTACAATCTCTTTCTTTTCTGGCGTCTTTACTTTAATTATTGTCATTCTTATTCTTGTCTCTCGATAACAATACTTCTACTAAGGAGGATTTCATGTTAAAAAACTTTCGAATTATAATAGCTACTATCGCTCTCATTCTCGCTCTACTTAGCCTCTTTGCAAACCTCTCTATGCTTTTACCATTCGTATTTATCCTTTTAAGTATTATGTTTATCCTTTTTGGAATTGATGAAATAAAAGAGCAGCAAAAAGCAAAAGCATTTGTTTATTTTCTCGGTTCTGTCTTTATTTTATATGTTGGAGTGTCTAGTATACTTTCATAAAAGAAGAGCAAGTTTTCTCTTAACAAAATAAAAAAAACTGCCCTTTCACAGGCAGTTTTTCTTTCTATCCAAATACTTTCTCAAGTTCATCTTTATCTTGGCTTAACCAGAAGTTCATTAAGCGTTGTGCTCCTTCTAAGTCGTGAAGCTTCGCTTGGCCACATTGTGTTTCATTTGCAGCTGGAATTTCTGTAATTTGAACCGCATCTTTTAATGTTAGTTCTAATAAATCAATGATTTCACGAACTGTCGGTGTCCCGCTTACTACAAGATAATACCCTGTTTGGCAGCCCATCGGTGAAATATCGATAATATCAAAATGCGGATAACGATCAATATATTTACGTAAATTAAATGCTAATAAATGCTCTAACGTATGAATAACATCTGGTTTCATTGCTTGTTTATTTGGTTGGCAAAAACGAATATCAAATTTATTTACAATACCGTCACTACCTACATTGTGGACTCCGCAATGTCTTACATAAGGCGCCTTTACAATCGTATGGTCTAATTCAAAGCTTTCTACTGATGGCATACAACATCTCTCCCGCTTTTAATTTAATTCCGTTATATCCAATATGATATAACGGAAATCGACATTAGTAAAGTATTATGTACTGTCGTGCTATAATACTTTAAGACTATGCTGAAAAGGAGACCATTATGAAACAGATTTTTATCGGTATTATACGCTTTTATCAAAAGTTCATTTCTCCGATGACACCGCCAACGTGCCGCTTTCATCCGACTTGCTCTCATTATGGATTAGAAGCGTTTCAAAAACACGGTGCCCTAAAAGGATTTTGGCTTACATGTAAGCGTATATTAAAATGTCACCCTTTCCATCCAGGAGGATTTGATCCTGTCCCAGATAAAAAGGATGACAAAGTAAATTCTTAATTGTCGTAACCATTCACAACTAAATCTAATTTTCCTGTGTCAGGATCTATAACAAGACCGTGAACAGGTACTTCTTCCGGAAGTAACGGATGGTTGCGAAGTATTGACACACTATGTTCTACACTTTCTTCTACACTAGAGAACCCTTGTAAGAATCTTTCTAAATCGATTCCAGAATAACGAAGTGTATCTAATTTCTCTTCTGTTACGCCGCGCTCTTTCATTTTTTCAATTGTACTGCTTGCTTGAATTTTTGCCATACCACAATCATGATGACCGACAACACATACTTCGTCAGCTCCAAGCTCATATACAGCGACTAAAATACTACGCATAATACTTCCAAACGGATGTGAAATAACAGCACCTGCTACTTTAATAATTTTCACATCACCGTTACGCATATTCATTGCTTTCGGTAATAATTCAACAAGACGAGTATCCATACAAGAGATAATTACCATCTTTTTGTTTGGAAATTTCCCTGTTTCATACTCTTCGTATTTTTTCTCTTCAACAAATTTTTCATTGTATTGTAAAATCTCTTCTAATGACTTCATAGTAAAGAACCCTCTTTTCTCTCATTTACATTACATATGTAGTGTACCAAAATTTAAAAAACTCAAAAAGGATATTTCTTTATAGTAAAAATAGGATGTTTTCAGATAATCGACATAATTCTTTCAAAATATACACACACCTTTGTAACAAGTCTCACATACTTTAAACGTTTTTTCACTATAAACTGATTGTAGATAATGTAAAAAAGGAGTGAATATTTATTATGTCCGATGTTCTGTTACTAAGTCGTTTTCAATTTGCAATTACTATTTTTTATCACTTTTTATTTGTACCTTTGACAATCGGACTTGTTATTTTAGTAGCATGTATGGAAACTCAATACGCCCGCACATTGAATCCAACATACCGCAAAATGGCAAATTTCTGGGGAAAACTTTTTACAATTAACTTCGTAATGGGGATTATAACCGGAATTACGATGGAATTCCAATTTGGAACAAACTGGTCTGAGTACTCCAAATATATGGGGGATATTTTCGGATCACCTCTCGCAATCGAAGCACTCGTTGCCTTCTTCTTAGAATCTACTTTCATGGGAATATGGTTATTCGGTAAAGACAAAATCTCACCAAAGTTCCGTGCTTTCTGTATGTGGATGGTTGCACTTGGAACAAATATTTCTGCCCTTTGGATTATTACAGCAAACGGCTTTATGCAAAACCCCGTTGGCTATGTAATACGTAATGGCCGCGCTGAATTAAATGATTTCTGGGCTCTTGTTACAAATCCATATGCATGGAATATGTTCTTCCATACTGTAATTGGTTGTTATATTGTCGGTGCTTTCTTCGTTATGGCAATTAGTGCATATCACTTACTACGTAAAAATGAAGTGGAATTCTTCAAAAAATCATTTAAGTTTGGCTTAATGTTAGGTTTATTCGCAGCAACAATTACACCATTTATGGGCCATCAATCTGGTGTATCAGCGGCTAAGTATCAACCAGCAAAAGGAGCTGCAATGGAAGCTGTTTGGGACACTGGAAAAGGACAAGGTTTCTCAATCATTCAAATTCCTGATGTGAAAAATGAAAAGAACTTTGAATTCCTTACTATTCCAAAGCTCGGAAGTTTCTTCTATACAAACTCATTTGATGGAGAAATTGTTGGTTTAAAAGATATTCCAAAAGAAGATCGTCCAAATGTTAACCTCGTGTACTATAGCTTCCGCTTAATGGTTGCACTTGGCATGTTCTTTATGGCATTAACTTGGTACGGTTTCTATTTAAACCGAAAAGGAAAACTAGAAAACTCAAAACGTTATTTAAAAATTACAATGTGGTCTGTTTTACTTCCATATATCGCAATTAACGCTGGCTGGATTGTCGCTGAAGTAGGTCGTCAACCGTGGACAGTTTATAAACTAATGCGTACAGCAGAATCCGTGTCACCTATATCAGTTCCACAAATTTGGTTCTCATTAATTAGTTTAATATTGTTCTACACTTTACTCTTAATTGCAGACGTATACTTAATGCTGAAGTTCGCGAAAAAAGGACCCGCTGCATTAGAAGAACCTGCTACTGAAGGAGGTACAGCTCATGTCTCATGATATGCTTGCAATTATCTGGTTCGGTTTATGGGGCGTAATTTGGACAGTTTACTTCATTCTTGATGGCTACGCACTCGGTAACGGGATGATTTTCCCATTCGTTGCGAAAGACCGACAAGAACGAAATCAATTACAAGAAGCAATTGGTCCATTCTGGGGTGGTAATGAAGTATGGTTAATTACAGCTGGTGGTGCAACATTTGCTGCCTTCCCAATCACATATGCAAATATGTTTAGTTACCTATATACACCACTGTTTTTAGTATTACTTGCACTATTTGCTCGTGCCGCTGGACTTGAATTTATGCATAAAGACGATTCACCAATTTGGCAAAAAACTTGTAAATGGGCATTTACAATTGGTAGTTTCCTAATCGCCTTCTTATTCGGCGTTACATTCGCTAACCTGTATTACGGGCTGCAAATCGGAAAAGATGGTTATGAAGGAACTTTACTTAGCTTACTAAACCATTATGGTATTTTAGGTGGTCTCTTCTTCACTGCTATATTCGTCGTATCTGGTGCCCTTTGGATTATGATTAAAACAACTGGCGAAGTATCTGATCGTGCTTATAAAATTGCAAGACCATTTTCAATGGCAGCTGCTATCATTCTAGCTATCTTCTATGTCGCAACTGCAAATCGTACAAATTTATTCCAAAACTTCACGGAATATCCTGTACTATTCATTCTTCCAGTACTTGCAATGTTAATGAGTGTACTCACACTTATTATGGTGTACAAACATAAAATTGGCCTTGCATTCACATTCGTTTGCTTAACAATCGCAATGTTTATGACAACTGGTTTTGCAGGTATGTTCCCAAGAATGTTACCATCTCGTATTAACGACGCTTATAGTACAACGTTATACAACGCAGCTGGTAGTCAATTAAACTTAAAAATTATGTTCTTCGTTGCAATGGTTATGGTACCAATTGTTATTGGATATCAGCTTTGGAGCTACAGCATATTTAAAAATAAAATTCATAAAGACTCTGCTAAAGGGTATCACTAAAATAAAAAAGACACTTCGAGCGAAGTGTCTTTTTTATTTTACGTATGATTTTCGATAAGATGTTACATTTCTAATCTAACAACTATGATAAAGAAGAATCACTAACAGCTCACAACTAAATTGTATCACAGGACAAACACATCATTTTATGCAATTTTACATATAAAAATTATAACGTAGATTGAATTACTTGGTCATACACATCGTTATCCGTTACATCTGCCGTACTAATACCACTGAATGTCCTCACATTTAATCCGGTATTTGAAGATCCCGATCCATTATAAGCTTTCGTTTTTTCAATTGGATGTACGTTATATTTATCACCTAAGTTAATTGTCCCGTTACAATTCTCAATAATAACCCCTTCCACAATAGCTGGCATTTTATCACCTACTTTCATTTCGTTACTCCCATTCTATGAGAATCGCCTACAAAAATAGCATGTGTGAATAAGAAAAAAGCACTCAGGCTGAGTGCTTTTTTCTTATTTACCGCTCTTCTTTCTCTCACAAGCAATTCCATCGCCATCACGATCTAAATGCTTACCGTAATACGGACTATCTCTTGTAATATCGTAAACTCCAGCATCATTTGCTTCTTTACAGTTAGCAAAGCGTTTTGGTTCTGGCTTTTGTTCCGGCTTCACCTCTGGTTGTGGTTGTTCTTGTCTTGCTCCTGGTCTTTCTTCAAGTGGTAATGTCGCGTTATATAAGAACTGAACATATTGCTCACGACTTACATGCATTCTAGGTGCGAATTTACCATCACCAGTTCCAGCTGTAATATAATTTGATTTAACTGCAGTAATCGCAGGATTCGCCCATCCATTTCTATCTACATCCGGGAAATTATGATCCCCTCTAATTTGCAATTGAAACCCTTTTGTTAAAATTTGTGCCATTTCATCGCGAGTTAACGAATCTTTCGGCCTAAAGTTCCCTGTGTCATCTCCAGCGAATACACCGATCTCTGTTAAAGCAAGAATCTCTTTTTTAAACTGAGTCGAACGATCAGTAACATCTTTATACGGATTATTATACTGTTCTTTTACTGCTGGCTTTAATTGACGGAACATAAGGGCTGCAACTTGCTCACGAGTTACATCATCACCAAATCCAAAAATCCCATTTCCATATCCAGCAACAATATTTTTATTTGCTAAATCCATAATTGCCTTATAAGCCCAATGATTGTTTGGAACATCTTTAAACTCTATACTTGCCTGCGCTGTCCCAATTGAAGTAAATGCTGTAGTTGCAACAATTGCACCTGTTAAAAGTAATTTTTTAAATCCCATACTTAAGTCTCCTTCTCTTTTCCATAATAACCATTTAACAATATAACAAATTATATAGCTTCATTTTGTCATATTCTGTCGAATACAAAAAAGAACCCCGAAGGATTCTTTTTTGCTAAGCACAAATGGCAATTTTGGAGACAGTTGACTTTTTCAAAAATTTATTAGGGGTAATATTTTGAAAAAGAAAGCCTTTCATATTTAACTTAACACCACTGGAATATATAGTAAATTGATAATATTTATACGGAAGATTGCTAATGTTTAGTATAGATAGTTTGCACTACGTTAATAGTGGAAATTATCTATACTAAGAAACAAAAAGACGCCTTTCAAGAAGACGTCCTTTCCCCTGTTTATATATACCCCATCCCGCTTTTTGTAAACACACACTAGAAAACAGAATCATGAATTGTTACAAGATTGTTAGGTACAAAAAGAGTAGAGGTAAATATTAATATAAAATTCTGCTTTATAGCGTGTATCCACAACTTATATTTTAATCCTCTTCCCTTGAAAATAAACATAATATGCATAATTACATACCAAAAAGAAAAAGACACTCCACAGAGTGCCTCTTCAACCATTTTACTTTTAATATATCACTTTGAATACATTTTACCATATTTAACTATATCGGTTGTTAAGAAAATTCGAAATCGTTATTTTTTTATCAACATCTTCAAAATCATGTAATATTAAGGATGCAATAAAACATTATACAAATTGAGGTGTACTATATTTATGTTTTTCGGAATCATTCCTCTTATATTGTTTATTATTTTTCTTATCTCTTACTTAAAAGATCCACGAAAAATAATAAATGGCTTTTTATTTAATGCCTTTTTCTGTTCATTTCTATTATTTTGTGCAATCGCCTCGTTTGCATCTGGTAGTAACACTTTACATTTCATCGTTATTCTACCCATGTTAGCTCTACTTTTCATGATACCTTTTGGCATCGTTGCTCTAATGTTTGGACTATTTCTTAATGCGAGAATCTTGATGAGGCGTGAAGGAAGACGCTTTACAAACTCTTTAACTTTAATTGCTGCTTTAGGGATTTTATTCTGTATACTAATCCCTATCATAAATCCAGCAAGTTTATTCTCAGAGCATTTTCAATTTATTTTTGCTGCTATTTCTCTTGTAACTATGTATTTCTTTATACATTTATCTAACTTCTTAAGCGCTTATTTTCTATACCAATTCAATAGACCAAGACGTAATCAAGATTTCATCATCGTTCTTGGTAGCGGCTTAATTAATGACAAAGTGCCACCCTTACTTGCAAGTCGCATTAATAAAGCAATCGACTTTTATTGGAAGCAAGCCGCTGTGAATACACCACCAACAATCATTTTCTCTGGTGGGCAAGGGCCTGATGAAGGTCTTCCGGAAGCAGAAGCGATGCAAAATTATGCTGTTGAAAAAGGAATTCCGCTTGAACATACGGTACAAGAAAATCGTTCTGTAAACACATATCAAAACATGTCGTTCTCTAAAGAAATTATGGATTCTTTAAAACCAGAAGGTAAGTATAAAAGTATTTTTACAACGAATAATTTCCATCTTTTCCGTGCTGGCATATATGCAAGACAAGCTGGCCTTAATAGCCAAGGAATCGGATCAAAAACAGCCTTTTATTACTGGCCTAATGCAATGATTCGCGAATATGTCGCAATTGTCGTTATGGGGCGTAAGCGCCATATGAAAATATGTGGAACTATTTTAGGTTTCGCTTTATTCCTAACAGTCGTTAGTTTTATACTTTCTTAACAACATCCCATCCTTTAAAAGGATGGGATTTCTTATACGAATTTCAAAAATATTTTAATGGTACTATGGTGATAATATCCCCTGCATACATCCATTAAAGGAGAATTTTTTCAAATTAAATGTTAAAATGGAATTTAGGTATGAATTACGTAACAAATAAGAAACTAGTTTGAAACGAGGAAATTACATGAAGAAAATTGTCAAGAGTAAGCCCAATAAGCTGAAAATTGCTTCAAAAGCTTTGATGATTATTATTGGGGCATTTATCACAGCGTACGGATTAGAAGCTGTCTTAATTCCAAATAACGTATCCGACGGTGGTGTGACTGGTTTAAGTATCGTTAGTTCAAGATTATTTGGATTGCCATTAGGAGCTCTAATCGCAGTTATTAACATTCCTTTCGTTTGGTTAGGATATAAACAAATCGGTAAAAGCTTTGCAATTTATTCCATCATCGGGATTGCTTCATTAGCAATAGGTACCGTTGTCATGCACGGAATACCAACTATTATTGAAGGCGATACACTACTCGTTACAGTTGTTGGTGGTATTATTATCGGTTTCGGTATGGGACTAGCCTTACGTAACGGCGGCGCATTAGATGGAATCGATATGCTAGCTGTATTACTTTCTCGTAAGTTACCTTTTGGAACAAGTGACCTTATTTTATTCTTAAATATGTTTGTCTTTATTTTTGTTTCAACAGTATTTGGTCTTCAAGGAGCTATCCTTTCGGCAATTGCTTACTTTATCGCTTCGAAAGTGATTCATATCGTTGAAGTTGGTTTAAGTGGTTCGAAAACATTTAAAATCATCACGAAAGAGCCTGAATTAATGGTAGAAACAATTCGCGATCGTTTAGGCCGAAGCGCAACATACAATGAAGTTTATGGTGGTTATTCAAGAGAGAAATTCAAAGAAATATCTTGTGTAATTAACCGTTTAGAAGAAAGTAAAATGAAGGACCTGATTAATGAAATCGATCCTAATGCCTTTATTACAGTTTATGACGTAGCTGAAGTAAAAGGCGGTAACTTTAAGAAACGTGATATTCATTAATCATTATGAAGAAAAGAGGGTGTGCCAAAATATTGGCACACCCTCTTTTTATTATTAAGTTGCTATCGTTATCAGTTTTTGTCGGTAAGTCGATATATTCCAATAATCGCTGATATATTTTCACTCCCCCCACTTTCCTCCTCTCTTAACCCAATCTACATACTTTTGAAAGGCGTTTACTTCATGTTGAAAGCGAAGCGGAAAATATAGAAAGAGAGTACATGTACATAGTATCCATAGAATACCAACTACAAAGTGAAATTTCATCGTTGTGCTAATAAACAAACTGAGGAATAATACGAGGAACATAATTACACTAAATCTTTTATACATAGTCATAATATTCCCTCCTTATTCATTAATTGTAGCAGTCATAAACTAAAAGCAGAATACATTTTTGGGTAGACTTTTCCAAAAACTTCATAATACTATTAACAAGAGTGTACTAGATAAGGAGGGCTGTAAAAAAATACATTTCACCTCTATATAAAATGAAACTTTAATCAGCCCTCACCAATCGGGCTTTTACCGGCAGTTGATCTCCCACCTAACTTCTTTGCTTTACAGCCGAATTTTGAGCTGGGAGTCTTACTGCCCGTTAATGCGGGATAAAAATAAGAAATGGAGATAATTTCATAATGAAAAAACAAAAACCTAAAGGAGTATTAAAAAACAGGCTTTTCATCGCTCTTCTAATTATTTTAGGACTCATTCTCTCAGGACTAAGTTACTGGTTTCTTTCACCAAATCCAAAAGCATTTATTATAAAAAAAGTCTTTGAAAAAGGCATGATGTTTCAATCTGATAACTATGAAAATGCTTTAAAAGAAACAAAAATCGTTGAAGATATTGACTATCATTCTAAATTTCCAGACGGCACATTAGATATTATTTATCCTAAAAATCATACGAAAGAAACACCCGTTATTTTTTGGGTGCATGGTGGTGGATTTGTAGGTGGAGATAAATCGCAAATTACTGGTTATGCAGTAGAATTAGCAGCTAGTGGTTATACGGTAGTAAATATTAACTATGCCCTTGCTCCTAAAAGAAAATATCCTACTCCCGTACTCCAGCTCGGTGAGGCTTATACATATATAAAAAATAATGCAGAAAAATATAATTTAAAACTAAATACTATTTATTTTGCTGGGGATTCTGCCGGGGCACAAATATCTGGTCAATTTGTTACAATTCAAACTTCCCCACAATATGCAAAATTAGCAAAGATTGATGCTATTATTAACCCTTCTACTATAAAAGGTGTTTTGTTATATTGTGGTCCTTATAACATGCCTGCATTAGCTAAAGTGGAAACATCTAAACAAATACAAGATTTTATGCGTACGACTGGTTGGGCATACTTTGGAACAAAAAACTTTGAAACATTACCAGAAATGAACATTGCTTCAATTTCAAAGCATGTAACAAAAGATTATCCACCAACGTTTATTACAGATGGTAATACTGCCTCATTCGAAGATCAAGGTAAGGAATTATTTTCAACATTACAAAGCAAAGATGTAGCTGTAGACGGTCTTTTCTTTGATAAAAGTATTTTTGGCGAGTTAGCGTATGAATTTCAGTTCAACATGAATACACCAGCAGGAAAAGAAACATTCGATAAAACACTACAATTTTTAAATAAAAACAAATGACATATACAATAATAAAAACCCAAGAAGTGCTTACCTGCTCCTTGGGTTTTCCTTTATCTTCTCTTCATAATTTTCCCTGAACCGCCAACCCTTGTTTTCGGGGGCGACGTATTCTTTGGTGGGGTTTTAATGGATGATTTCGGCTTCACATCAGATCCACTCGAGCCACCCGGGTTTTTCGTAATTTTCCCTTTGCTTCCGGTAGAAGGCGGAGGCGTCGTTTTACTTCCTTTTTCCGTAATACTTCCTTTATCACCTACAGATGATTTCGGATCTACATTATCGCCTCGCTTAATAATAGATCCTTTCCCTTCCTTCGTAATTGGAGGCGGGGTTTTCTTTTCTTCTTTCGTAGGTGGTCTTTCCGGGATAACCGGTTTATGATTTTGTCTGTCATTATATCCGCGATAATCACCGTATGATGATTTTCGTGAACCGAATATATCGTTTAATATACTCCCCATAATATATCCTTGTAAGAAGGATGGTTGGTAATTTTGACGGACAAATTCTTCATTACTTATTTCAATTAACGTATCAGATGGTTTCTCTTTATCCTTTTGTAAATTATACATTTTATCAGAATAAACGAGGAACATTTGATTTTCGTCTTCTTTAGATGCTTGCTTCGGTTTCCTTTCGGATATAAGTTCCTTTGCAACTTCAGGAACTGACCGATTGGCAGCCCTATACACGTAAGATTCTTGTTTACCATCCTTTGCGACAGACTCTAGCGGATAACGGTCCTGAATTGACTTCGCCTGACCACTTTGACAGCCCGATAAAGCATAGCCGGCAATAACAAGTAATGTAACGATAGCAAGTATAGGGATCACGAACGATTTAATCATGGTAAACAATCGGTTTGACATGATTACGCCCCCCTTATGTTGCTCTTATGATTTGTACATCAGCAGGAATAATTACTTCTCCCTCATACATCATTGTGCGACCATTTTGCCATTCAACACGTAATAATTTGCGGTTATCAGATTGGAATTCCCATACGTACTGTTCTTCTGAAGCAGCGAATGGTGTTTTCCCCATAACAACAACACGTCCATTATATTGTTCTTCCATATGATACTCTATATCATCCATTTCAATCGTCGTCGGAATTTCATCGATTGAATCTAAACGACCATCAATCGGTGTATACAATTTGTAATACGTATTTTCACGGTCTTCGATTTTCAAATAACGAATATCTTTCCCATCCTGCAAAGTTAAAATAATCTCCTTGCGAGAATGCATGCTCGTTTTCCCAGTTAATTCGTACATGACTAACGAGACTTCAATCATATCGCCAGGAGCCAACGTTAAAAGACTCTTTTCTGGCTTCGGCGGCTCCGGACTCTTCATTATATTTTTAATACGTTTAAATAAACTCACAATCTACCCCTCCTTTTCTCTTTATAAACAAGCACCTAAAATAAGTGCACCAACGATATGTAATGAACCAGCTAACAACGCATGTGCTACGCTGCCTTCTTTCGTTCCTTCTTCTAAATCTAAACCAGACATTTTCTTTAACACAAACTCAATGAACATTTCTACAATTAATAAAATAACGAATGAAACTGCTGAGGCAAGAAGCGCTTGCCATAAGTCATTCGCTTTCGTTATAGATTGAGATAAAATGTACCCTTGCGCAAATAATTTCATAACGAAACGCGTTGTCACTGCTGTATTTCCATTTTTCATTTCTTTTAAATCATTGTATTTTGTAAAAATCGAATCAACCCACATAATTGCAAATAAAAGTACCGCACTCGCTCCAGTCCATACAAGCATAGCTAAAACATTCATCCACGTCATTACAAAACCTCCTCTAAAAAAGTAATAGAAAACCGACATGAATTCTCTTCAGACATGTCGGTTTCTTTGTCTATTCTATATTATTTCTCGTACTGCTTCATAATACGAGCTAATTCATCGTCAACAACAGAATTTTTGTTTAAGCTTGCGAATTCATCATCTAACGACTTTTCTTTCTTGTAAATTTCACCGCTTGCTTCTGCTTCAGCCTCTAATTGAAGTGCTTTCTCTTCCATACGGCTTAAACCAGCTTTTGCTGAATTTGAATCAAATCCAGACATCGCCTGATTAATATTCTTTTGTGCTTTCGCTGCATTTACACGTGCAACAAGTGTTTCACGTTTGTTTTTCAGCTCTGTTAATTGCTTACGCATTTCTTCTAGCTTAAGACGAAGGTTATCAGCAGCTGCTTTGTTTTGCTCATAGCTCGCTTTATACTCATTCATCTTTTGCTCTGCATTTTGTTTTTCTTCTAAAGCACGGCGCGCAAGATCTAAGTTGCTAGCTTGAACAGCCATATGAGCTTGCTCTTCACGTTTTTTCACAAGTGCTTCTTGCTCTTCAAATAATATTTTGAATTTCTTCTCAAGTGCGATTTGAGCTGCTACACTTTTCTCAGCTTCTTGTACATCCGCTTGCATATCGCGTAAATATTGATCCGTCATCTTAACTGGATCTTCAGCTTTTTCAATTAATGAATACACATTCGACATTGTTAAATCTCTTAATCGTTTAAATACAGACATCCAAATTCCTCCTATGATATACCTCATATTTCAAATTCACTACTTGGAAAATTAAAAATCTCCCTTTTCAGTAAGAATATTCATTTTTACAACCTATGTGTTTATTATAACAAAACTAAGATGTCCTTACATGTTATTTCCAAAATACAGCCAATATAATATGATATTCCATATAGAATATTGTATTCCTACTATATCCTTATTATTTCTGTCTCCAAAATCAACTTATTTTTGCGCGATTTCACTAAATTACATAATTGTAATGTTACTGTAAGCTAACTCGATAGTTACGTTTCAACATTTCTTATACACTAATACCAGAAGCAACAGAATAACAAAAAAGCTTCTCATACTGTAAGGACTAATACAGAAACTGTATTTACTATAAAACATATAAAAAGGAGAAATCATCATGAAAAAATTAGTAGGAATCGGGTTAGCAGCAGCAATTTCATTCGGAGCATTATCAGGTTGTTCTTTATTAGGAGAAAAAGCGAACGGTATCGTTGCTTACGGTAGTGACCAACAAGTGAATTCAATTATTGATAAAAATAAATCTGACATAAAAGAAAAGAAAACATACAAAATGAAACTTGCGACATTAGAAGGTAAAAAAGTACTTGTAATGGATAAGAAAACTGGTGAAGAGTTAGTGAAGAAAGAACTACTTAAGAAAGTAGAAAAAGACGATGCAAAAGCAATTGATAAATTACCAGCAGTAACAGTCGAACAAGGTGTATTATTTGCGAAAGAAAAAGTAGAAAACGCCGAAATTAATGGTACAAAATTGAAATATGAAGGTAATACAATTATCGGTGATGGTCGTTCTTATACAGATATGTTTGCAATCGTCGATGATGCTGCATATGGAAAAGTAACAGGAGAAGAAAAATCTGTCGGTGTATTAAAAATGAATAAAGATCCTAAAAAAGAAATGGCTGATCATAGAAAAGCAGCAGAAGAAGCTCAATTAGTTAAAATTAAATAATAAAAAAAGCTTTGCGAAATTCGCAAAGCTTTTTTCTATTTATGGGCAATTTGCTCCATATCCGGACTACAAGTTTGCGATTGACATGACTTACTTAAAGAGCATGCTGCGCATTTTCCCTTTTTACTTCTCTTTACAAAATTAACTAACGTATATGCTGCATAACCAAAAATGATAGCTCCAATTATAATATTGACCATCACCGCGATACATCTCCTTCTAGAATCCGAGTAAGGACCCAACTTGGTATATAATGAGCGTTAATACATAAGCAACAACGAGCGGATAAACGACAGAGAAAACTGTCCATTTCATCGATCCTGTTTCACGTTTAATAACAGCTACTGTCGCTAAGCACGGAACATATAATAAAATAAAGAACATAAATGCATATGCTGATAGCGCAGTATAATGTGCTCCCATTACATTTCCTAGCACATCTTCTTTAACCGCATAAATAATTGCCATCGTAGAAACGACAACTTCTTTCGCTAAAAATCCTGTTAAAAGGGATGCCGCAGCTTGCCACGTTCCAAAACCGAGCGGTGCAAAAAGTGGTGCAATAAATCCACCAATCATCGCTAAGAAACTGTCTCCCATATCAACACCAAATCCTGATGGACCTGCATAGTTTAATAACCAAATGACAACAGAACCACCGAAGATGAATGTACCCGCTTTACGAACAAATCCTTTACCTTTCTCCCACGTGCTCAGCCATAACGTTTTCGCTTGCGGCACACGGTAAGGTGGTAGTTCAATTACAAAAATAGATTTTTCTGCTTTTAAAATAGTAAGAGACATAATTTTTGTAACGAGTAATGCAAGAACAATCCCTGCGATATATAAAGAGAACACAACAGTCGCCTGACTATGAGGGAAGAAAACTCCCGCAAATAGTGCATATACAGGTAAACGTGCCGAACAAGACATAAACGGTGTTACAAGAACTGTAAGTAACCTTTCTTTTTCTTGTTCAATCGTTCTCGCTGCCATAATACCTGGAACGTTACATCCAAAGCCGATAATCATCGGAATAAATGCTTTTCCGTTTAAACCGAAAAACTCCATAATTCTATCCATAACAACTGCAATTCGTGCCATATATCCTGAGTCTTCTAATAATGAAATGAAAAAGAATAGTGCAAAGATTTGTGGAACGAATACTAATACCGCACCAACGCCAGCAATAATACCTTCTGTAACGAGTGCTTGAATAAAGTCAGAAGCCCCAACACTTGTGAGCCCAGCTGTAACCCAATCAGTAAGTTGTCCGCCAAAAAATCCATCAAGCATATCAGATAAAGGTGTACCAATCCACGTAAACGTAACCTGAAAAATAAAAAACATAACTGCTAAAAAGATTGGAAGTCCTAAAATTTTATGTGTAATTAACCTATCAATTTTTTCTGAAAAAGGAATTTTTCCTTCTTTCTCATGTTGCATAACATTTGTTTTTAACTTTTCAATATACGCTTCACGAGTCTTGTAAATGTGCTCTTCCAACGTACAATCAAGTTTTCCATCTAAACGAGATCGAATGGCTATAAGTTCCTTATAAATTGGTAATGCTTTCATTTCTTTTTCTACTACTTCGTTATTGCTTAAAAATTGAAGGGCTAACCATCTCGGATGCTCATAATTCGCTGTCTCTAAAAGAGCGATTACCTCTCCAATTCCTTCATCCATTTGTACACCATATGAAATAATGAATGGCTTTTTCTCTTTTTGTTTCTCTTCATGAAGAGTAGTAAGTAATTCTTCACAGCCTTTTCCGGTTCTTGCGATGACAGGAACGACTGTTACACCTAATATTTCTGATAGCCGTTTTACATTAATCACAATTCCTCTTTGCTTTGCCACATCAATCATATTTAAACCAATTGAAACGGGCTTACCAAATTCAAGTAATTGCAATGTTAAATGCATATTTCGCTCAAATTGAGAAGAATCCACTATATTTAACATATGATGAAATTCATCTGTTAGTAGAAAATTCGTAACGACACCTTCATCACGTGAAACTGGATTCAAATCATAAACGCCTGGTAAATCAATTAATGTTCCTTGCTTATCTTTTAATTTACCAACCTTCTTTTCTACTGTTACACCGCTCCAGTTTCCTACATATTCATAAGAACCAGTAAGTGCATTAAATAATGATGTTTTCCCTGTATTCGGATTCCCTAGCAAAGCAACCTTATTCACGCTAATTCCACCTTTATCATTTTCGCGTCACAATGACGAATACTAATTAACTGTCCACGACACTCCAATGTACAAGGACCTTTAAACATCGCTTTCTGTTTCAAGCGAAGTTCGCTTCCTTCCGCGAGACCGAAAGCAGCTAGTCTACGCTTTAATAACTGATCTAAAGACTGAATACTTTTTACTAACACTTTCTCGCCAATTTTAATATCTACTAAGCTCATAACCTTCCCCCTCAGAAGAGAATGATAATTATTTTCAGAAAAATTATATCATACTCTATTTCAATTGGACTATACCCTTTTGCTTCATATTTATTAACATTTCAATACAATTATATTTCAATAATTGTCATACAAAGTATGTTTGCCATTCTCATCCATTTCGCTTACAATGAACAATAGCAAATAAAGAATCTCGTTATCACAGGGGGAGCCTTACCGCTGAGAGGGAACAATTCGTTCCGACCCTTTGAACCTGTTAGTTAATGCTAACGCAGGAATTGTGCAAACGTCCGAAATACACACCTCTTTTTTTATTTACGTATTTCGTATCCTCCTATGATAATGTTCTTTTTTGTGCAACTTGGATTTAGGGGGAGACAACATGCGTAACACCAATTTACAAGCGATGATCGAATCTGCTATTCTTGCAGCCTTCGCCTTGATTATCGACATTCTACCATTATCAATTAAACTTCCAACAGGCGGTTCCATCTCATTTGCTATGATTCCTATTTTTATTATCGCATACCGCTGGGGCTTCAAAAGGGCTTTCTTAGGAGGCTTAATTTGGGGGCTTTTACAAATTGTCGTAGGCGATGCTTACATTCTAACACCAGTTCAAGCATTCATTGAGTACTTCATTGCCTTTGCCTTTATCGGCTTTGCTGGTTTATTCTATCGTCCAATTCAAAAAGCACTTGCCTCAGACAACAGTAATGCAGAGCATTCAAGTTTTGGTAGTCGCAAAGATAAACCAAAACAAAACAAAGGAAAAAAAGCACTCGTTTACATTATCCTTGCCACATTTGTCGGCAGCTTTGCACGCTATTTCTGTCACTTTATTGCTGGTATTATTTTCTTTGGTCAATATGCACCTAAAGGACAATCAGCTGTGCTATATTCATTAATTGTAAACGGCAGTACCATGATCGGTTCTTTCATACTATGTACTGTATTACTAATTCTTTTATTTACAACTTCACCACGCTTATTCAAAAGCATCGGTGCTTATCAAATGAATACACAAAAAAAGGGCGCTTAACTTAGCGCTCTTTTTTCACATCGTAATATCAATTAAAAATACAATAAATGCACAAAAGAAAATAAATACCATTATACTTAGCCAATTGCTATGCACGGTTCATCGACTCCTTACATAACCTCATTTTCTATTCAAAGTATACTGTTTAGAAATAAAGATTAGGTAAAGATAATATGAAAATAAATTAAAAAAGCGTAGATAGTATTGTCTACGCTTTTTTCGGTAAATAGAAGTAAAATAACACACCATCTTCGGTATTCTTCACCCCATATTCAGCATCGTGCAATTCTAAAATATTCTTTGAAATTGCAAGACCAAGCCCTGTTCCACCTTGTGAACGTTTCCTTGCCGCATCCACGCGATAAAAACGATCCCAAATTTTATCTAATTGTTCTTCTTCAATGTGAGCACCTTTATTTTCAATACATACTTTTATATGATCCTTCCCGTCTATTGTGGAAATAATAATATCTTCTTTTTCTGGTGTATAACGTATTGCATTCGTAATAAAATTCACAATTACTTGTTCAATTCTATTTTGATTCCCAATCACTTCTGCTGGACATATATGTTTGTGCACACTCAGTTCTTTTTTCTCTATCTCCGATGAAAGCTGTTCACATATTTCTTCAATCACTCCATCGATATAGAAAGAATCCATCTTCATGTTGTATGTGCCAGACTCAAATTTAGCTAATTCAAGCATATCCAAAATTAGTATATCCATCTTGTCTACTTCTTTTTCCATCGCCTGAAAATAGTAGTCTTTCTTATGTTCAGCTACCCCATCTTTTAAAATGAAAATACAGCTTTTCATAATACTCAGCGGCGTTTTTAGTTCATGCGATACACCCGCAATAAATTCTTTCCTTGTGTTTTCTAACTTTCTTTCTTTTTCAATATCTTGTTCTAACTGTCCAATATGTGAATGTAGTTTATTAGAT
>NZ_JBFPJH010000194.1:0-6197 GCF_040838255.1 Bacillus sp. C30
TCTTATTTCTGTAAATAAAGGTAGATTAATTTGCGTATAACATAATCCCGCCCACGCATATTTCGTAAGCTCACTTTCTTTCTTTAAATCTAAGTAAGGTAGTACATTTTTCCGACACCATTGCTTCTCAATATGGTATAAAAACGTAATATCTGCTGTTAAACGAGCAAACATAAAGTTTGTACGTTCCGAAGTAACCCTTACCTGTTCCTCAAATAAAAATAAATATTCATACACGTTGCGATCGTATAAATGATCATATGCTAGCAGTTTTAGTAATACAGCAGTCATCTTCCCAACAGGGTGCTGAATGGATTCATTGTAAAACTCTTGTTTTCCAATTTTAAAATCCGATTCCCCTCTCATAACTTGTGGAAGTACAGAAAAGGCAAAGCGTTTTACAATCCGTATACTATTTTCATCTAACTCTTCTAATCGATTACTAATTTCATATAGAAAACTACTAATTAACCAATGAAAAGCAGTATTTCTAATAAATTTCTGCAATAACGGAATGATTTTTTGAATTTGTTCATTCGTCAAATTCCGGTTATTTCGCCACTCTCTAATACACACAAACCATACTTCATTACTAATTTCGTGCACGCCTACTAGTTGATAAGCAAACGAAATACTCCACTCTACATTCAATTTACACGCTTTTGATAACATCTCTAAAAAATGGCGTTGTTCAAAAACACCGTCTCTTGAAAATTGCCGAACTTGCTCCATTATTTCATCGTCTTTCAGCTGCAGTAATCCATCAGCTGTTACATTGCATGTAATACGTTGTTCATTTGCCTCTTTCTTTGGAACACTGTATAGATCTGAAGAAAAATGGGGGTGTTTCTGTTTCATTAGCTCGTATCCTTCCGCCGTACACTTACTATTCGAATCACACGTGAATAGTAAGTCTAATACAAGACAAGCATCAAACGCCCTCTCTTCTGCAAGATACTCTAATACATGTTGAATTACTTCTTCTTTCGTTTCCTCTAAAGCATCTGCGTAATAATTCTTTAAAAGTTGAAACACTTCATGTTTACATGTGAAATCTAACAGAACATCTACATGTAACAACCACTTCAGTTTGTCATCCGCTGTAACGAATACATTATTAATCATTGCTTCAATTGCAATTCGCTTTTGAAGTACACTATCAGTTTCTATCATTTCTGTAATATAATGATTTGCTTTTTTCTCATTGTTTTCACATAAATATGTAAGACACTCTTTTACAATTTGAATTAAAAATGTAAAATCATTTTGCTGTAACTCCTGCTCTGAAATTTCTCTATCTCTTCTTTTCAGTGCATTTTGTCTTAATGACAATAGTTGTATCTTTTCTAACCCCGTAACCATAATCGGATTTGCGTAGTAAGCGATATGTGGTCTCATTTTCTCTTTCCAAATTCGCTCCACATGAGAAAAAATAGGCATCGGTATACGACTCGATTCCTCGAGTTCAATCGACTCTTGCGTATCATTTCCCCATCTTCTTACACGCTTCAATTTAAGTTTCCCATCTAAAATAAACGTTAATAGCAACAAGCCAATTTCTTTATGCTCAGGGAAAGAACATTTTTGCAATAAATATGTGATCATTTCAATAGAGCTACTATCTTTCTCTGCTGTTTCTAATAAAAGCAATGTCCATCTTGCAAACAACAAAGGGTCCATCGTTTCTTTCGTTTCGTTTAAGTAACTACAAATTGTTCGCCACCATAACGGGGATATTTTAGAATGATTTTTAAAAATCAATTGAAATAGTTCTTTTTGATGACTAAATAGAAATTGCTCCACTAACCATTCCGCAAGCAATTCATCTACTTCATCATAATTTGCTGTAAGCAGAAATAAATTTCTTAGTTTCCCTTCTGCTTCAAGCCATTCCACCCATTCATAATCACGAGCAAATTCAACGAAGTACCGAACGGTTTCAATTTTTTTTATTGACTGTTTTATATAGGATAATTGCTCCTGCTCTACTGATGGAGGAACGGTTACAATATCACGAATACGCATTCTTTTCGTAATATAATTATCCCCCATTAATTCCGCCCACCGCTTCACCGCTTTCACAAGCGCCTGATGATTATTTGCTTTATTCGGATACACAATCGGTCTTATCCCTAAATGCTCCCAATGATATGTATTATCACCTTGTGCGACGAAAGCATAACGCCTTGTACTCGGTGGTAAGCCTGTTGCTAAATATTTCATTACAGGATCATTATGACTATACCCAACGAATAAAACAGTGTAATTTGAGAATAAATCAACTAAAAATCGTCTCGCCCATCCTTCTGTTAAGTAAGCCCTTCCAAAATCACCATCCGTTAAAATTAAAGCTTCTTTCTCTTGTTCTACATTCCCATGTATGTAAGCCAACCCTTTAAACGCTCTCCCTGTCGGTAAAGCAGGTGCATAATAAATATTCAGCTCTCTATTCATTTCTGTAATTACAGACGTAAAATGTTGATCAAAGTTTGTCGTTACAATTCGAACATCCGTATCTAACGGAAACAGCCTTGGAATCGCATAGTGTAATGGATTTGGTTTTGATTTTTCTATATTAACGAGGTCTCTTGCAACTTGATGCACATCTTTCGTTTTCGCAATTTTACCGAGATAATAATCGTGGGGTTCTGTCATCTCACGCCTTTCGACATATAAAGCTTTCGAAATTTCATCAACTAAATCATCGAAATTCGGTAAGTTTGATTTCCCCTTCATAGAAACTCCTGCTCCAACGAATAATACTAACTTACCTTGTTCAAGGTGATCGATTAACTCATCTGGAATTTCTACTTCTGAAGTTATCCACATCCCGGATTCCCCCTTACCTAAAAATGGCATACACTCTCATTTCACTATAACATTTTTAAATTGTTTTTTTAATATTTAGATAAAATTTCAGCATGATAAAGTTTTATATAAATTAAACCGTTCCAATGTATGAACTCCTGAATTTATTGTAAAACTATGTATAAATGGGAGGTGTAAATATTGAGTGATATTACTGTAATACTTATCAAATTTATATCATGCATCATCGCTTTTAGTATCGGACTAGCTCTATTTTTCCCAGCAACGCTCGTCCAAATCATTTCTTTTAGTCTCTTCGTCACAATCGTTTCTTATATGTTTGTTGATAAAATTATTTTAAATCGAATTGGCAATTCCGCTGCCATTATGACGGATTTCTTACTTACGTATTTAAGCGTTTGGATTTTTGGTAATATTTTATTAGACAACTACATGCAAATTGCATGGGGCAGTATCCTTTCTGCCATCGTCTTTACATTATCAGAAGTAATCGTCCATCGCTTTTCTAATTCCCACACAAGGCACAGCAATGATAACATTCGAATTAATCGCCGGTTTGCATATGGTACCGAGTTTGCTGAAGAACAGAATGTGTTGGATAAAGATAAGAAGAAATAACGTTTTGGTGAAGGAGTACCCTTGTTGATAATGTGGTACTCCTTTTTGTTTTTTTGTGATATCAATACGGTGAATGAAATTATATCAACAATTCGACAAGAAATATCGATTTATCGACAACGTTTGATAGCCTATCTTCAAATAAAAAAGCTGCCCCATTAAGAGACAGCAACTTCTGTAATTACGCTTTTACTTTTAAATCTTTTAACGTAATAACATCTGCAAATGATCCAAATACAACATTATGATGTTTTACAATATCTTCAGCGCGTAATACATCTGTGTCAAATGTGCTATGTGCATCACTTACTAATGTTACTTTATACCCTTCACTAAACGCTCTTCGCGTTGTCGTATCAACACAGTACTCTGTTTGCATTCCTGAAATAATAACATGCTCAATCCCTTTTCCTTGTAACACTTCGTTTAAGTTTGTCTTATGGAATGAGTCTGGAGTCGTCTTTTCAACGACAAGCTCCCCTTCTCGCGGAGCAATCGCCGCATGCACTTTCCAGCCATCTGTACCTTTTTCTAACGGATGATCTTTTGGCCCGTTATGTTGTACATAAATAACCGGAATACCATTTGAACGACATTCCCCAATGAGCTCTTGCAACGTTTCTAAAAACTTTTCCCCATTATGTACTGGGATTCCTGCTGTATACATACCCGCTTGCACATCAATAACTAGTAATGCCTTTTTCATTTCACACAGCTCCCTTTATTTTTATAAGCCCCTGCATATTTATTATAATTGTTTATATTCTACCATCCAACAATCTTCTAATTTCCCTTCATGCAGTTCATGTTTCTCTAGTACTTTCACCTTTTTAAACCCGCATTTTTCATAACAGCTTATCGCACGTTCATTATTTACTTTAGGATCCATCGCTATCGCTTCTGCTCCTAAGTTCTCCATTATGTATGTAATTGCTGCTTGAACAAGTTTTGTTCCAATTCCTTTTCCCCAAAAGATCGGTTCACCGATAAATTGGTCCATTCCCCATACATTCTGCGATTCTTCATATCCATATAACGCTTTCCATTCAGAATCAACTGGATACATTTGAATGTAACCGATTGGAACGGCATCAAATTCTATTAAACATCTTTTTTCATGACCGTTTGGATGATGTATAAAATGATCAAGCACCTTTTCTACAGATTGCGGATTATCTCGTCCTTCGTAATACTGCAGGACTTCTGGGTCTGTTAGCCATTTTGAAATGATAGGTGCATCGTTTTTTATTACGTATCTAACTAATAATTTTCCCTTTTGGAATAACATAGGTCACCTCCTTATTAGTTACTCTTATAATAACTTTTCTATATGCGGATAGTAAATTTTTCAAACAGCTTTACTTGCATAATCCCACAATAAGAAATTATTCTGTTCAACCTATACTGAGTATCATAAACTATTATTTAACTAACTAAAAGAATGTTTCCCATAATGAAGTTCTTTTGTAACAGGACCTAAAAAACTAAAACAATTTGGAGATGAGACTTTGAAATCAACATTAATTATTCTTCGAGGAAACTCCGCAAGCGGCAAGACAACTATCGCAAAAGAACTGCAAGAGCATTTCGGGCAAGGAACACTTCTAGTCTCACAAGACGTTGTGCGCAGAGATATGCTAAAAGTTCACGATACAATGGGTAACTTATCTCATGATTTACTATTTGAAATTACGAAGTACGGAAAAGGAAAATGTGAATTTGTTATTTTAGAAGGAATACTAAACAGTCGTAGGTACGGTGAAATGTTAAGAGAATTAATACATTATTTCGAAGGAAACGCTTATACATATTATTTTGACTTATCACTTGAAGAAACGATTAGACGGCATAATACTAGAGAAAAACGACTTGAATTTGGAAAAGATTTATTGAGTAAATGGTATAACCCACACGATACAATTGAGGTTAATAGAGAGACTGTTTTTACAGATGATTTCACGCAAAGAGATATATTTCATGCGATTATTACTGATGTTACGATACAAAAATAAGACTGACTCTTTTTGTCAGTCTTATTTTATTATGTTCCTTGTATTTCAGTTTTCATAACGGAACAATCTTTACATAAGTAATAATATATATTCATCTCACCGAACAGAAAATCAACTACTGAAATAAGTTCCCGTTCTTCAAGATCTTGTGTAATTGTAGCAACATATTTCATCTCTTTCGAACAAGTTGGACATCCTAAATCTTCTGGAACATCATCGTATAGGGGCGCTCCTACCAATCTACATACATATTCCGAACCGAATAAGTCAAAAGCTTCCCAGTAACTATCTTCATCAGTAGGTATATCTTCATTTTTCATATTCGTTAGCTTTACATTAGTTTTTGGAAGATTGACCGGTAGCTTATACTCAGCTTCCATAATCCACTCTTCCGTATTGTCTTGTTTTATTATTTGTACCGTTTTGCCCCCATTACTTAATTGAAAATATTGCGGCTCCCACACCATCGCACAATTCAAGCAAGAGATGAATGGTAATACAATCAATTCATCATTTTTAAGTTCAGCAAGTTTCTCATCTTTCAAATCAAAACAAAAAATTTGATGCATTTTCTCACCGCATAACTTACACAATGGTAATTCACAATCTTGACCACCGAAATAATGATTATATGAATCTTTCCCTTCCATTACTCTATACCCTTTTATTCCATCCCAATGTTCGCCATATAATTCCATTGTCATATTCTATCCTCTTCTCGCTTATAAAGGTAATCCT
>NZ_JBFPJH010000195.1:0-6195 GCF_040838255.1 Bacillus sp. C30
GTACAAAACCGCCCAAATCGATTTCAACACGATGATTTTCATTTAGAAAATATAATTGTGCGGGATGGGAAATATGTAGGTGTTGTTGATTTTAATGGATACGACTGGGGCGATCCACTTCATGATTTCGTGAAAATTGCACTATTTGCAAGGGACATTAGTATTCCGTATTCAATTGGACAAATAGAAGGATACTTTAATGGTAGAATACCAGAGGAGTTTTGGAAATTATATGCGGTGTACGTTGGCATGACAGTTTTCTCATCAGTTGTCTGGAGCTTACGAGCAGCACCGCATATGTTAGATGATACGTTAGAACGTCTTACTATAGTTTTAGCGGATCATAAAAACTTTGAGCTATTAAAGCCAATTTGGTTTCAACCAGAAAAGATTGATATGAAATAGAAAAGGTAGGTGTGATTCACACCTACCTTTATTTTTTACCATTCTTCGTTTTGAAGCAGTTGTAATGCTAATTTTAAATCTATATCTTCTTGTATATGTTCCGAAGTCCACGGGATATGTATATGTGGTTGTATACCAATTCCGGACATTCCTTCGCCTTTATCTATAATAGAAAGCCGTGAAGTAGGGTAGTAAAGAGCAAATGTATCAGCCCATTCCATTACTGCTAAATTAGAATAATCATTTAAACCAGCAGTAGGATCGTCCTATCCTTTTTTATCAATACAACCGGAATAATCGTGATGAGTAATCGAAACAATTTCTTTTGAAATTTCTGTGTACATAGCTTTTCCACTTTATAATTTAATTAGTTGAATAATAGAATTCTGTATCCTTTACGTATTATCCTTTTTTTAGATGAAGAATTTAGAGGGAAGTGTTGTCATCCCTCTATTTAAAAAATTATTTAATTTTCTTAAATGCAAGCGGCTGAGTACTTAACATAGCTGGTACATGTAACTGAAGGGATGGGAATTCACCACTCACACTCATTTCATAAGCGAATAATAAACTCATTTTCATTTGGAATAACTCAACTTCTGCGGAGAAGATGTCGTAATGATGATGCCCTAATTGAATATCCATCTCCATAAATTGTACATTTAACGAATCATCTCGCTTGTATATTTGTAATGTTCCGTATGCAGGATGTTCAAAAGTACCAGTATAATCCTCTAACTTGTGAGAAGGTGTAGTTCCTTTAATTTGTTCAGGAAGTGATTCAGTTGCTTCTTTCATCATTTCCTTCATTTTTTCAGTATCTTCTACAGCACGTTTATGCCAATCAATGGATTCTAATTCAAGTAGTTCATCATAAATTTGATTAGCGAGATAAGTAGGAAGTAATGTGCCTCCAGCATTTGTTAAAATGACAAGGCCTATGTTTTCATTTGGTATGAATGAAACGAGCGCTGAAAATCCATCAATATTACCGCCATGATGAACCACCTTATTACCACGATAAGCGCTAATAAACCAACCAAGTCCGTAACTATTTAATGGAGATTCGGGAAGTGATAAAATCGGTTGATCTGGAATTGAATTGTGTGGTGTATACATTTGTTGTAATAATTCAGAGGAGATTAATTCATGATCTCCAAACTTTCCTTCGTTTAAGTGAAGAAGTACCCAATTTGCCATATCTTCAATTGTAGAATTAATACATCCAGCAGCGCCGACTGTATCGATGTTACGGAATGGAACTTCTTTTATTTCATCTTCATTTTCAATGTAAGGTAAAGCATAATTATCTGTAGTTTGTGAATCTGTAACAGAGAAATTTGTATGTCTCATATTTAAAGGTTCTAAAATATGTTCTGTAGCGTATTGCTCCCATGTTTGATTTGTAATGTTTTCAACAATGTAGCTAATTGTTGCATACATTAAGTTGTTATAAAGAAATGCTGTGCGGAACGGTGCATCAAGTTGTAAATGTTTTATTTTTTCAACGAGATCTTTTCGAGATAAGGAAGAGCTGTACCAAAGAGCCTCATGACGACTTACCCCAGTACGATGGGAAGCCAAATCTCGTCCTGTAACTTGTGAGCTAGCAAGTAGTTCAGATAAAGAGAAGTTAGGTATATAAGACTGGACAGGAGTATCCCAATTAAACTTTTTTTGCTGTGCCAACAAGCTTAATGAAAGTGTGCCAAAAGCTTTCGTTGAGGAACCGATTGCGAACCGAGTACTCGGTGTAACAGGTTCTTTTGTTTCTATATTTCGATATCCGAAACCTTCTGAAAGAATAACTTCACCGTCTTTTATAACAGCTACAGCAGCACCAGGAACGTTTAAATCCTTCATCATTTTTTCAACCGTTGTTTGTAACGAAGTCATAACAGGAGTTTCAATTTTAGACATACTTCTAACCTCCAAATATAAATTTTGTCCTACCGCACTATACTTTCGGTAATAGAAAATGAAAACCTTTTTAAATATGGAAAGTTAATAATTTTGTAAGAATTACTGAAATAATTTTTATTTATCAAGATTATTAAATTTATTGTTTTTCATGTTATGATAAATTTCATATAAGATTGAAAGAAGGTTTTCCTACATATGAAACATGCTGAATATGAATACTTAAATTTATGCCGTCATGTAATGGAGCACGGTACGAAGAAAGAAGATCGTACGGGGACAGGTACTGTATCTGTATTTGGTTACCAAATGCGTTTCGATCTAAGTAAAGGATTTCCTTTATTAACGACAAAGAGAGTGCCATTTCGCCTAGTAGCAAGTGAACTGCTTTGGTTTATGAAAGGTGATACAAACATTCGCTATTTATTGCAACATAATAATAATATTTGGAATGAATGGGCGTTTAAGAGCTGGGTAGAAAGCGATGAGTATACTGGCCCTGATATGACAGATTTCGGTCTTCGCTCACAACAAGATGAGGAATTTAAGAAGCGATACGATGAGCAAATGGAATTGTTTAAAAAGAACGTTTTAGAAGACGATGAATTCTCAACGAAATTTGGATATTTAGGAGACGTATACGGAAAGCAGTGGCGTGCTTGGAAAACGACAGCTGGTGAGACACTTGATCAATTAAAAGATGTAATTGAAATGATTAAGAAAACACCAGATTCACGCCGGCTAATTGTTTCTGCTTGGAATCCTGAAGATGTACCAAGTATGGCTTTACCGCCTTGTCATACGCTATTCCAGTTTTATGTAGCAGATGGAAAGCTTTCTTGTCAGTTATATCAGAGAAGCGGTGACATATTCCTTGGCATTCCATTTAACATTGCAAGCTATTCACTTCTAACACATTTAATAGCACATGAATGTGGTCTTGAAGTAGGAGAGTTTGTTCATACAATTGGTGATGCACATATTTATACGAATCATTTTGAACAAGTCGAAAAGCAGTTGGCACGTGAACCACGCCCGTTCCCTAAACTTACATTAAATCCAGATGTGAAATCTGTGTTTGATTTTGAGATGGAAGATTTAACGATTGAAGGATATGATCCACACCCAGCAATTAAAGCACCGGTTGCAGTGTAATTGTAGAGGAGATGACAAGATGATTGTTTCATTTATGGTCGCAATGGACGAGAATAGAGTAATTGGTAAAGATAATAACTTACCTTGGCGTTTACCGAGTGAATTACAGTATGTAAAGAAAACGACGATGGGTCACCCACTTATTATGGGGAGAAAGAACTATGAAGCAATTGGTAGACCATTGCCTGGAAGACGTAATATTATTGTAACTCGTAATGAAGGGTATCATGTAGAAGGCTGCGAAGTAGCTCATACTGTAGAAGAAGTGTTTGAACTATGTAAAAATGAAGAAGAGATTTTTATTTTTGGCGGAGCGCAAATTTATGATCTCTTTTTACCTTATGTAGACAAGTTATATATAACAAAAATCCACCACGCATTTGAAGGGGACACATTCTTCCCAGAAATGGATATGACAAATTGGAAAGAGATTTTTGTAGAAAAAGGTTTAACGGATGAAAAAAATCCGTATACGTATTATTACCATGTATACGAGAAACAACAATAATAATAAAAATTGATGTGAGTATTCGCATCAATTTTTTTATTTGTATTTATAAATGTAAGTTTATAGAGGATATTCAATAGTGCTATAATGAAAGGTAGCATGTGAAAAATGCTAAAATTTTCAAAAGTATTCATATAGAAAGAGGAGGAGAATCAGTTGAGAAAAATATGGGGGATTCTTTTTCTTTGCTTAACATTCATGTTAGTTGGATGTGGTAAAGAAGAAAAACCACAAGAAGCGTTTGATACATATGTAAAAGCATGGAATAAACAAAAATTTGCAGATATGTACGATCAATTATCAGAAAATGCAAAAAAAGATATTTCAAAGAAAGAGTTTACTGAGAAATATGAAAAAATTTATTCTGGTATTGAAGTGAAAGACTTAAAGGTAGAAACAGGGGAAGTCAAAGAAGATAAAAAAGATGAAGGCCCTGTTCCTTTTAAAGTAAGCATGGATACAGTTGGTGGTAAAATCACTTTTGGTCATGAAGCAAAAATGGTGAAAGAAAAAGATGGAGATAAAGAATCTTGGAAAATAGATTGGACACCTGATTTCATTTTCCCTGGCATGACAAAAGATAGTAAAGTGCGTATGCAAACAACACAACCAAAACGTGGTGAAATATACGATCGTAATGGAAAAGGTCTTGCGACGAATGGGAAAGCTTCTGAGATTGGAATTATTCCAGAAAAATTAGATGAAACTGCTCCGCAAACGAAAGAAGCAGTAGCGAAGTTGTTAAATATGTCTGTAGAAGAGATTGATCAAAAACTAGCTGCGAAATGGGTAAAACCAGGGTATCTCGTACCAATTGGAATTTTGCCTGAGGGAGCAACGCAAAATACGTACATCGATTTACCTGGTGTTGCAGCAAAACCTGTAAATGTTCGTACATATCCGTTAGGGGAAGCAGCAGCGCATCTTACTGGTTATATCGGAAAAGTAAATGCAGAAGATTTAAAAACGCTTCAAAAGAAAGGCTATCAAGCCGATGAACCAGTTGGTAAGGCTGGATTAGAGCAAGTATTGGAAGAACAGCTACGCGGGAAAAAAGGTGGCCGTGTCTTCATGGAGGATGCACAAGGAAAAGAAATTAAAAATTTAGCGAAAACAGATGCTGTTGATGGAGAAAATGTAACTTTAACTATCGATAGTGTTGTTCAAGAAAAAACGTATAATGAAATGAAAGGAGAAGCTGGTTCAAGTGCGGCAATTAATCCGAAAAGTGGAGAAACAATTGCTCTTGTAAGTAGTCCAGCTTATAATCCTAATTTAATTGCACGAGGAACATCAAAAGCACAGCGCGAGGCTTGGAATAATGACCCGAAAAAACCGATGACGAATCGATTTACACAATTATCGGTACCAGGTTCTGTATTTAAGCCAATTACAGGTGCAATTGGTCTTGAAACAAAAACAATCGATCCAAAAGAAGAATTGAAAATTGAAGGACTGAAATGGACGAAAGATTCTTCTTGGGGCAATTATTACGTAACACGTGTAAAAGATGCAAATCCGATTGATTTTGATAAGGCAATGAAATACTCGGATAATATTTATTTCGCACAAGAAGCTTTGAAAATTGGAAAAGATAAATTTATGGCTGAGGCGAAAAAATTCGGATTTGATGAGAAATTACCAATTGAATACGGATTCCCAGCTTCTAAAATCGCAAATGATGGCATAAAAAATGATATTCAAATGGCAGATACAGGATATGGACAAGGACAAGTCTTAATGACTCCTCTTCATTTAGCTTTAACGTATGCACCGATTGTAAATGATGGAACGATTCCATCGCCATATCTTATTAAAACAGATAAACAACCAAAAGCTTGGAAAGAGAACGTGATTTCTAAAGAAAATCAAGATATATTGAAAACGGCTTTAACGAAAGTAATTAACGATCCAGATGGTACGGGGAAAATTGCGAAAATTGATGGTATGACCCTTGCTGGTAAAACAGGAACAGCAGAATTAAAAGTATCAAAAGAGGCAGAAGGAAAAGAACTAGGTTGGTTTGCTGCGTTTGATTTAAATTCACCTGATATGGTCATTACAATGATGATTGAAGATGTAAAAGGTAGAGGTGGAAGTAATATTCCAGCTGAAAAAGTGAAACATGTTTTTCAAAAGTAGTAATTGAAGAAGACTATCTCCATGAAATATGGAGATAGTTTTTTATTTGATTAAAACCTTAATAT
>NZ_JBFPJH010000196.1:0-6172 GCF_040838255.1 Bacillus sp. C30
ATTGATAAATGTAATCGTTTGTTAGAACAGATTATCGTTTAATATCTGTTCTTTTTTGCGTGATGCTGGAGAAATATATTACTCCAGCATTTACTGTTTTATGACAAAAAATATCGGTAACTTTTTTAAAAATAAGGTTAAATTCGTTGACAACTTTCTTGAAAAGCACTTTATTGACATGAGTTTTAGAATGTTGTTTCATAGTCTTTGTATTGAAAAAAATCGACGGTCATGTCGAAAAGTAAAAGTTAAAAAAAGAAAGAATTTATACATATATCTTGTGTCTTATTTTGAAACGTAATACAATATATAGAGAAATCAAGAAACGACATACAGAGAATATAGATTGGAGAGGGAGGGTCGGAAATGTTAGTTGCATATGATTCTATGACAGGAAACGTGAAGCGTTTCATTCACAAATTAAATATGCCGGCCGTTCAAATTGATGAAGCTCTAGTATTAGATGAAGACTTTATTCTTATTACGTATACAACAGGTTTTGGAAATGTACCGGAACGTGTTTTAGACTTTTTAGAACGCAATAATGAAAAATTAAAAGGCGTATCTGCAAGTGGTAATCGTAATTGGGGAGACATGTTTGGTGCAAGTGCTGACAAAATTTCTACTAAATATGAAGTGCCTATTGTATCAAAATTTGAGTTATCTGGAACAAATAATGATGTAGAATATTTTAAAGAAAGGGTGCTGGAGATTGCGACACATTGAACTGAATAATGAAATCACGCAAATGCAGGACGGTTTTTATCAGCTTCATAAAGATAAAGAGGCGTTAGAAGTCTTTATGGAAGAAGCTAGAGAGAATACCGTTCATTTTAATAGCGTGGCAGAGCGAATGGAGTATATGAAAGAACATGATTACTATTACAACGTTCTGGACGAGTATAGCTTGGAGGAAGTAGAAGGAGTTTATAACATCGCTTATGGTGAAAACTTCGAGTTCCAATCTTATATGGCAGCATCTAAGTTCTATAAAGATTATGCGTTAAAAACGAATGATCAAAAACAATACTTAGAAAGCTATGAAGATCGTGTAGCAATTGTGTCATTATACTTAGGACGCGGTGATGTTGCGAAGGCAAAACAATTCGCAAGCATGATTGTAAAACAAAACTACCAACCAGCGACACCAACCTTTTTAAATGCGGGAAGAAGCAGAAGAGGAGAAATGGTGTCTTGTTTCTTGTTAGAGATGGATGATAGCTTAAATTCAATTGGCTTTAACATTAATACTGCAATGCAATTATCGAAAATCGGTGGTGGAGTAGCTTTAAACTTATCTAAGCTACGCGCACGTGGTGAGCAAATTAAAGGTATTGATAACGCCGCAAGTGGTGTAGTACCTGTTATGAAATTGCTTGAAGATTCGTTTTCATATGCGAATCAGTTGGGTTAACTTTATGGCTCAACTATAAAACCAGGTCAATTGCTGGAACGCCTGAGTATATCAAGGTAGGATACTACGAAGAAATTACGTAGCGAACCCTGAAAATCCAAGATTGCAGGAAATCAGCAGCCGAGCTCCTAAATTTATTAGATAAGGAGAAGGTTCAACGACCAAGTGGCTATGTAGGTGACTAAGTAGCTCGAACCTGGCTTCTCAAAACAACCAAATTCAAAGGGTGTATACAGTTATTATAGTTTATGCCATATTCATGTGCATCAAACATATGATAAATGGTTAAATGAAGAATTTGGCGAGAAGAAGATATGGTCTGAACTCTATAGCGATATAGAGAGGGTAGCAGAAATGACTATCCCCCATACGTTTTGACGATATGGAGTAACAATATGCAACGAAAAGGTGCAGGTGCAGTATACTTAAACATTTTCCATTGGGATATTATTGAATTCCTTGATACAAAAAAAATAAATGCCGATGAGAAGAGCCGTATTCAGTCTCTATCAATCGGAATTATCGTTCCAAGTAAGTTCTTTGAGCTTGCTGAGAAAAACGAATCTTTCCATGTTTTCGCGCCTTATACAGTATTTAAAGAGTACGGAAAACATTTAGATGATATAGATATCGACGAAATGTACGATGAATTAATGAGCAATCCGAAAGTTAAGAAGAAGCCACTAGATATTAGTGCGCGTGATATGCTTATTAAAATTGCTATGATTCAGCTGGAGTCTGGTTACCCATACTTAATGTTTAAATCAAATGCAAATAACCAGCATCCACTGAAGGATATTGGAACTGTGAAGATGTCGAACTTATGTACAGAAATCTTCCAGCTACAAGAAACTTCTGAAATAAATGATTACGGTACAGAAGACATTATCCGCCGTGATATTAACTGTAACTTAGGATCGTTAAATATCGTAAACGTAATGGAAAATAAAGAAATTCGTGAAGCAGTTCATGCGGGAATGGAAGCTTTAACAGCTGTTTCTGATATGACGATCATTCCGAATGCCCCAACTGTGAAAAAAGCAAATGATGAGCTTCATTCAGTTGGACTTGGAGCAATGAACTTACATGGATATTTAGCAAAAAATAAAATCGCTTATGAAAGTGCTGAAGCGAAAGAATTCGCTCGTACATTCTTTATGATGTTAAATTACTACTCGATTGAGAAAAGTATGGAGATCGCTAAAGAAAAAGGCGAAACATTTAAAGACTTCGATAAGTCTGATTATGCAAACGGCACATACTTTGAAAAGTATGAAACGACAGATTACAGCCCAGTAACTGAAACAGTTCAGCAATTATTTGAAGGAATTCATATTCCAACAAAAGAAGATTGGACAAGTTTAAAAGAGCAAGTACAGAAGAATGGTTTATACAACTCATATCGTCTTGCAATCGCTCCGACACAATCGATCAGTTACGTTCAAAATGCAACTTCAAGCGTAATGCCAATCGTAAGTCAAATTGAATCAAGAACGTATGCGAATGCGACAACATATTATCCAATGCCGTATTTATCAAAAGATACGTTCTGGTACTATAAATCTTCTTACGATATGAATCAGTTTAAATTAATTGATTTAATCGCAGAAGTTCAAGAACATATTGACCAAGGAATTAGTACCATTCTTTATGTTAATAGTGATATTTCAACACGTGAGTTAGCACGTTACTACATTTATGCACATAAAAAAGGCTTGAAGAGTCTTTATTATACGAGAACACGTAAATTAAGCGTGGAAGAGTGCGTGGCTTGTACCGTTTAATATAAAAAGTGAGACATTATGAGCAGGGTTTTTCTGAACCCTGCTCATGCTTAGTTATCAATTTTTTATGTTTATTTAGAGAAGGGGCGATTTAATGCGTGCGGTAAACTGGAACAAAAAAGAAGATGATTTTAGTTTAATGTTTTGGAAGCAAAACATCGCTCAGTTTTGGACAGAAGAAGAAATCGCAGTGTCTTCTGACAAAAATACTTGGGCACAATTATCAAAAGAAGAGCAAATTGCTTATAAGCGTGTATTAGGTGGTTTAACACTTTTAGATACGAAACAAGGTGGCGAAGGGATGCCACTTGTACTTGTTCATCTTGAAAATTTACAAGCGAAAAGTGTATTAGCTTTCATGGGCGCTATGGAAGAAGTACATGCGAAGAGTTACAGCCATATTTTCACAACGTTAGCTACTGAAGAAGAAATTGATGATATTTTTGAATGGGTAGATAACCATCCATTACTTGAGAAAAAAGCTGGTATTGTTACTAGTTACTATCGTCGCTTATTAAAGCCTGAAGTAACGAAAAAAGAGTTATACATGGCAATGGTAGCAAGTGTGTTCTTAGAAAGTTACTTATTCTATAGTGGATTCTTCTATCCACTTTACTTAGCGGGTCAAGGTAAATTGACGGCAAGTGGTGAGATTATTAACCTAATAATTCGTGACGAGTCAATTCACGGCGTATTCGTTGGTATTTTAGCACAACAAATCTTCACAGAACTTTCTGCAGAAGAGCAACAAGAAGTACAAACGGAAACGCAAGAGTTATTAATGGAACTGTATGAAATTGAATTGGCATATACAGAAGAAATTTACACTTCTATCGGTCTTGTAAAGGATGTAAATCGTTTCGTTCGTTACAATGCGAATAAAGGACTTATGAACTTAGGGCTTGAGCCGAAGTTTGAGGAAGAAGAAATTAACCCAATCGTTTTAAATGGTTTACGTACAGATACGAAAAACCATGACTTCTTCTCTGTAAAAGGAAATGGTTACGTAAAAGCAACGAATGTTGAAAAGTTAGCAGACGATGACTTCGTATTCAATTTTTAATATAGTGTTATAGAAAAAGCTGTCTTTATAGAAAAGACAGCTTTTTTGCTATGAATAGTTTACATAATGTTATTATTTCATGGAAATATTTTAATCTTGTAAAAGCCCAATTTTTGAGGAAGTGGGAATCAAGAAAAAACACGGATTAAGGTTTTATTTTCATATTTAGTCGTATGAGAGATTGAATAACTTATGTCAAAATGAATAAAAAATGAGAAGAAATGAGGTCTAATTCCACCTATACGTTCTTTTTAATATTGAATTTTTAAACTCTAGAAATTTTGGCTTGAAAATTGCATGAATATTTAAAAAGTAACAAAAAGGGAGGTAATACTCGGTGTGATATATAGTTATTTGAAAACGCTTCCTTTTGATTGTCGATTTTCAAATGGAAATTAGATAGAGAAAGTAGGAGGAATGATAGGTGGGGAAAGTAGTTGGTTTAAAACGTTCATTAGGGCTTTGGTCAATTGTTATGCTAGGGGTCGGGTATATGACACCGATGGTTGGGTTTGATACATTCGGAATCGTTTCTGAAAAAACGGGTGGTCATGTTCCAGGAGCTTATCTTATTGCATTAGCGGGGATGTTGTTTACCGCTGCAAGCTACGGAAAAATGGTAAAGGCTTTTCCTACCGCAGGATCTGCTTATACGTATACACAGAAGACAATTAGTGCAAGGCTTGGGTTTCTTGTTGGATGGTCCGCGTTATTGGATTATTTGTTTCTACCAATGGTGAACGCACTATTAACGAGAATTTATATGTCAGCATTTTTCCCAAGTGTTCCTAGTTGGGTATGGGTCATTGGCTTTGTTCTCCTGGTTACATTAATAAATATGATTAGCGTAAATGTTACTGCTAATTTCAATACGTTCTTAGTAATATTTCAAGTGTTAGTAATGGCCGTATTTGTTTTTCTAGTTATAAAAGGCTTATTAGCGGGAGAGGGAACAGGAGAAGTTTTTTCCATTCAGCCGTTTTTTCAATCAGATATACAAATATCACCGTTAGTTGCAGGTGCAACAATTCTTTGTTTCTCATTTTTAGGTTTTGATGCAGTAACTACATTTTCAGAAGAGACACCAAACGCCAAAAAAACAATTCCTCGAGCTATTTTTCTTACTGCTTTAATCGGCGGAGTTTTATTCATTACTACAACGTATTTTACACAATCTATTTTTCCAGATACATCTGTATTTAAAAATCAAGAATCAGCATCCCCAGAAATTGCGCTATATGTTGGCGGGAAATTATTTCAAGCTTTCTTTTTAGTAGGAACCCTTATGGGGACACTTGCGTCTGGTTTAGCTTCTCATACAAGTGTATCCAGGTTATTATACGTAATGGGGCGAGATAATGTAATTCCGAAGAAAATATTCGGATACATTCATCCTCGCTGGAGAACCCCAGTATATAATATTATTTTTGTAGGAATTATTTCGCTCTTCGCTATATTCATTGATTTAGAAACAGCAGCATCTCTTATTAACTTTGGAGCGCTTATTGCATTTACATTTGTTAATTTGTCTGTAATTTCTTACTATATAATCAAGAAAAAAAGATATAAGACGATAAAAGATTTCTTAAATTACTTAGTTATGCCTATTTTGGGTGCTGCTACTGTAGCCGTACTATGGTTTAATCTCAATATCCATTCACTTATTTTGGGACTTTGCTGGGCTGCTATTGGAATTGGGTACCTTCTATATGTTACAAATATGTTCCGTTCAGCTCCTCCGCAAATGCATTTTGAAGAAGCACAGGAAATATAAAGTGAAACTATAATCAGTGGGGGGGTGTTCATCCCCCGCCGATTATTAGCCCTCATCAATCGGGCGTTTACGGGCAGCGGGGCTCCCACCTAACTTCTTTGCTCCAGCCGAATTTTGAGGTGGGAGTTTTACTGCCC
>NZ_JBFPJH010000197.1:0-6159 GCF_040838255.1 Bacillus sp. C30
ATTTTATATCCTTCCAATAATATGGCTTTTTTACGGATATAGAAAGCATCGTGTTTCATTTTCATTATTTATTAATAGAAACGAAACATTTAACCTAGTGCAAGTTTTGTACATCGCGATTATGCTTTGTATGTTTAGTTACGGCTATCTTATTTTATATATGTACAGCTTTGCATGGATTACACCAGATTTTATTATGAATGCCTTGCATGAACCGATTATAGATAGTACCGGGGGATATGTATTTCAATTTATTAGGGTTGTATTTATCGCGCCTATTGTCGGAGAGTTTGTTTTTCGAGGGTTTTTACTGCAGCGTTTTGCAGCAAAATGGGGAACGAGTGTAGCGATGATTGCAGTGGCACTTTTATTTGCGATATTACATGTCGATTTTCTCGGTGCCGCCGTATTTAGTATCGTATTATCAATCGTATATATTCGTACGAAAAGCTTACTCATGCCAATTGCGATACATATGTTAAACAATACATTTGTACTCTGTGCATCTTTCCTAGTAAGTAGAGAAAAAATCATGAGTTTTGCAGATTTCTCAAACTATACGACGTTCTTTCCAGGACTTATTATTTTTATAACGGGATTAAACTTAGTACTCATCTTTTTATTTGTTAACCGCAAATATTGGAGTAAAGAAATGCCAGCTATATATGTAGAGCAGGAAAAAATCTTTTCAGACGTAGTGGGGAGTAAATGAGATGAAGAAGACGATTGAAAAAATATTGAAAGACATTATAGATTCTACGTCTATTACAGATATGTGTGATAGAAACGTTTGCCATTGGCTTCAACCTGTAGTAGATACGATTGTGTTTCCAGAGTATTACTTATTTTCTAGTACTCATTTAAAAGAAAATATTATTTCTCTTCTTATTGTGTTAGGGGTTTTACTAATATTTGGTCTAATTGTAGAAGAAATGATGAAGCGCATCTTCAGAAAAAATGAAGAGAAGTATATGTGGGTTCATAAAATATTCGTGAAAGTAATAGTGGCTTTCCTTTTGTTTTATAGTATGAAAACAATCATTTACTTTATAGCTTTGAAACATCATTAATTCGAAATTTGAAAGGGATGTATAAAATTATATGAATGAAACAATATCGTCAAATAAGTTTTTTTATTTGATTGTACTGAGTTTAGTATTGATTACGACAGTAAATGTTGTTCTTCGCTGGGAGGAAGCTTACTTTTTTATGTATTTAGCGCTCCATTTATTAGGGATTTTATGCATAACGGGCGGAGTAGTTGCTGAGAAAAAGCATGAAGAAAGTATTAATTATATGTGTGTGATGGGTCTTATTTTACTTCTAACTGTACAAGGTATTATGAAATATAGTTCATTTTCTTTGCAAGATTTTAGTTTGTTAATAGATGTACTTCCTTAAGGAGAGGCTCTTTATTTTATCTAAAAGGCGGTTTACCAGTGCATTTCTTATCCCAGATTATGAACCGAATAAAGTGTCTAAAGGTAGGTGAAACTCTTCTTATGTAGAAGAGTTTTTTTATGTAAGTAGAAGGCTCTCGAGCAATTCTCATAATAAGCTTGTTCTAATTTAGCATGTACGAACTTACAATAATAATAGACAGGCAGCATAGAGGAGGGAATAGCGTGAGGAAAGTTATTGGGTGGTCGCTTTTTTTGTACGTTGGGTTTGCGTTACTTATATATTGGTATTTATTTGGATGGAATCATGAACTTATTCCGGACATGTATAAAGGAACAAAGGCAGATCCAGAAACTTTTATGAATGCGAGGGAGCTTACGCTAAGCCAAGATTATTCGCGCGTGAAAAACTTACTGTTCTTTTTAGCGACGCCTCTTGAATGGATTATTTTATTGTTTGTACTTGTGCTCGGTATTTCAAAAAAGTTTGAGAAATGGTCGAAGGAAACGACCAAAATAAATGTCTTACAAGTTGCGATTTATTTCTTTTATTTATCACTACTAACAACAGTTCTTGCATTACCGATGCAATGGATCGGGCGTAAAGTGTCTGTTGATTACGGCATTTCCACGCAAAGTACACAAAGCTGGATAAAAGATCATGTTATCGATTTTTGGGTGAATTATGCGACTATGTTACTCATTATTTCAGTTCTGTTATGGCTCATCCGTAAATTTCCGAAGAGATGGTGGTTAGCAGGATGGGCGCTCTCTGTACCATTTACAATCTTTTTAACGTTCGTGCAACCTGTTGTAATTGATCCACTTTATAATGATTTTTCAACGCTGAAAAATAAGGAATTAGAAACGAAAATTTTAGCGATCGCAGATAAAGCTGATATTCCAGCTAAACACGTATATGAAGTAAATATGTCGGAAAAAACGAATTCGTTAAATGCGTACGTAACGGGAATTGGCCCTAACGCCCGTATTGTAATGTGGGATACGACGCTTAAGCAATTAAAAGATAAAGAGATTTTATTTATAATGGCTCATGAAATGGGACATTACGTAATGAAACATATATATTGGGGCGTTGCGAGCTATGTGTTGCTATCGTTTATAGGTATGTATTTAATTAGTCGTATTATAAATATGTGTATTCGAAAATGGGGAGATACGCTGCAAATTTCCAAAATGGCATGTTTCTCGATTTTACCTTTATTTTTCTTAATTTCTTCTGTACTATCCTTTGCGTCACAACCAGCAACAAACTACGTTTCTCGTATAGAAGAACGGGCGGCAGATCAATATGCTTTAGATATGACGAAAGATGGAAATTCAGGTGTGAAAACTTTTCAATACTTATCAAAAACAAGTTTAAGCCAAGTAAATCCACCTGCGTTAGTGAAATTTTTCTTATACACACATCCGCCAATTTTCGAAAGAATTCATACGTTTGAACAATATGAAAAACAGAAGAAGCAGTAGTGTACTGCTTCTTTTTATTGTGGATGATTCGAGTTTTGGAAAATTATAGTGTATAATACGTAGAATATTCAGTTAAATATTTAGGAGGTTAATATTTTGTTTCATTCAAAATCAATGCCGGCTATAAAAATGATTCTTTCGATGTCTATTTTCGGATCGATTGGATTTTTTTCTGTCCAAACGGGTTTACCATCTTTTGAATTAGTATTTATTCGTTGTATTTGTGCGACTTTATTTTTAACGCTATGTTGGTTTGCAACAGGACAATATAAAAATGAGAAATGGAATAAAAAAGAAATTGTGCAAATATTAGCGTGTGGCGTATTTCTCGTTTTTAACTGGGTGTTTTTATTTAAAGCGTTTGAACTCATGTCGATTACAATTGCGATTTCAGTGTATCATCTCGCTCCAATTATCGTATTAATGATCGGTAGTATCGTATTTAAAGAGAGGCTAACAGTATTTGCTGTTATGTCCATTGTTATTTGTTTTATCGGCACAGTGTTAGTAGCTGGAGTGGACGGTAGTATGTCGCTTGAGAAATTAATGTCATCTGGAATGGTATGGGCACTTCTTGCGGCTTTATTTTATGCTTTTACCACGTTACTAGGAAAGGGGATTCAGCATACGAGTGCATATGCGATGACCTTTTTACAAACGTTTTTAGGCATATTTTTATTGCTACCATTCGTAGATTTCGGACATTTTCAAGGATTAACAGAGATGAACTGGATGATGATTACTGCGACAGGACTTATACATACTGGGTTTGTATATTACTTATTTTTTGACAGTTTAAGAGATTTATCGACGAGACTTATTTCTGTATTAGTGTTTTTAGATCCTGCTGTTGCAATTTTGTTAGATACGATCTTTACCGGTTTTAGACCGACTAGTATGCAAATTGTAGGGATTATTCTTATATTTGTAGGAATGGCGTTTACTTTTCGAAAAACGAAGGATGAAAAAGTAGTGGTAAAAGAAAATACGTATTATGAAGTGTGAAAAATTACCTCCTATCGTATTGAGAATTTTCTTATTTTTTGTACAATATAAAAGTAGGGAAATAAAGGAAGAGGCGGATGAGAGAGATGAAAAAGTTATTAAAGATAGCGACATCATTAACTTTAATAGGGGGGATATTTGTTAGCGGTAATATTGTTTCAGCAAATACAGATGGAATTCAACAATCTCCACCTCCACCTGATATTATACTAGAATTTGATGATTTAGCAAATGATCATTGGGCTTATAATGAAATTATGAATTTAGTATATTACCGGATTATGTATGGCTACGGAAATGGGAAATTTGGTGTAGAAGATAATGTAACCCGTGAACAAGCAGCAGCAGTACTGTATCGCGCACTAAATTTGAAACGAAATGTACATATTGAAAATCCATATGGAGATATTGACGGGAAATCAACAATGTTTCCTTATGAAATTTTACACTTAACAAAGATCGGTATTTTTAAAGGAGACGAAAATCAGAACTTCCGTCCAAAAGATACGTTAACTCGTGCGGAACTAGCGCAAATTTTGGTAAAAGCATATAATCTGAAAGCAAAACGACATCATACATTTACAGACGTATCAGAGGATTATTGGGCAAGAGATGCGATTAGTGCGCTGCAATCTAATAACGTTGTAGCAGGAACAGGCGCTGGGAAATTTGAACCTGAAATGCTTGTAACACGAGGGCAATTTGCGAAATTCTTAAAAAAGGCAATCGATAATTCGCCAGGGAAAATGGAATAAATAAGAGCTACATTATTATGTAGTAAAAGTGCAAATAGATCATATTTGTACCTTTTGTATGAAAAGTGAAATGACATATCAGAAAATCATTGGGCTAAAGATTTGATTAGCGCCTTACAGTCTAATAAAGCTATAGTTGGAACGGGTAATGGTTTATTTGAACCAGAAAAACTTGTAACCCTTGAACAGTATGCGAAGTTCTTAAATAATGCACTTCATAGATTCTACGCAAACGATTAATCTATGAAGCTCGAAAAAAGCGCAAATATGATATTTGCGCTTTTTTTGTCTATAAAGTGAAATTTTTATAAGTGAAGGACTTGATTAGTAGATAGTAGAATATTGTATATATAACATCTTTGCAAAAGCTTTTGTTTATCCTTTTTGAAAATCAAACAGAGAAACTAGAGCGCAAAGATAAGAATATTTCTTCAAATGATTTGCATGCAATTCAGAATACCAATTGGAATTGAGAGCGAATTGGCTCACCTAGTAATCTTCAAAATAATAGATGTTAAAAATGAAATATATTACATACGGTTTGCAAATGCAGCATATGTAATATGGGAAAAGAATTTAGTCTATTATTTTCCACTTTTAATAAAGAGGAAATGAAGGAGAGAGGACAATGAAGAAAAAAATGTTCCGTATAATGGCGGCAGCGACTATTATGGGTGGAGTATTGGTAAGCGCAAATGTTCCTAATATAAAAGCAGAAGAATATCCAGAAATGATTGTATTTGATGATGTTCCAGTAGACCATTGGGCATATGAATATATTTTAGAAGTGGCGTATCATAAAGTTATGCTAGGTTATGGAAATGGAAAGTTTGGTGTAGGTGATAATGTAACCCGTGAACAAGTGGCGGCAATACTGTATCGCGCACTTAATATAAAACATGAAGGCCCATTAAAAAATCCTTATAAGGATATTTCTGAAAGATCAACAATGTTTCCAAATGAAATTTTAGCATTAACAGAGCGCGGTATTTTTAAAGGTGATGAGAAGGGGAACTTTAGACCTAGAGAAACAATAACACGTGCAGAAGTAGCGCAAGTTCTTACACAGACATATTCCTTTGAAGCGAAGCAACAGCATACATTTAAAGATGTACCAAATAATTACTGGGCAAAAAATGCAATTAGTGCTCTGCAAGCTAATAATGTCATAGTAGGAACAGGGAATGGAAAGTTTGAACCAAATAAAGTTGTAACACGTGAGCAATATGCAACATTTTTAAATAAAGCTATTATTAATTTTAATTTGAAAGATGAATAACATGAAACGGAAGTTTTTAAAAATATAGTACAAGAAAAATAAAATTATATTAATATATCATATTTCTTTAAAAAAAAGCGCGGAAATTACGCGCTTTTTTCTTATTTTAAATTGTTTATCTGTATATTTATTCTGCTGTTCATAGTTCTGCGGTTAGTGTTTATGGAAAAAACAGGTTAATTATAGTTACTTTTTATGGGAAAAAAGTACGATTTAGTAACTTTATTGT
>NZ_JBFPJH010000198.1:0-6129 GCF_040838255.1 Bacillus sp. C30
GATGAAATATTAGTTGTTAATCATAAAGGGGAATTAATTCGTTATAGTGAAACTGTTATCAATGATTTTTGGGGGGGAGTTTGAAAGACCTTTTAGGAAAAAATCTTTTAGAATTAGAAAATAAAGGATTATTCAGTCCGTCTGTTACGCGATTAGTGTTGGAAAAACAAAAAAAGGTATCAGTTGTACAAGAAACAAAAAGCGGAAGAAAAATATTAGCAGTTGGAAACCCTGTATTTAATGAAAACGGAGAGCTTCATCGTATTATTATTGCCTCAAGGGATATTACCGAAGCAACGAGATTGAAGACGGAATTACATGAAATAAAGAAGATATCAGAGCAATATAAGAAGGAGTTAGATGACTTTAAAAATAAAGATCGTTTTCTTAAGAAGCTTATTTACTGTAGTCCGAAAATGGAGCAAATTATTAACCAAGCTAAAAAAATAGCAGATTTTTCTTCCAATGTTCTTATTTCTGGAGAATCTGGTGTCGGAAAAGAAGTAATTGCTCAGGCAATTCATCAACTTGGAAACCGATCTTCAAAGCCATTTTTAAAATTAAATTGTGGTGCAATTCCAGAAACTTTGCTAGAAAGTGAACTATTTGGTTATACGAAAGGTGCTTTTACAGGAGCCGATAAAAATGGAAAAGAAGGATATTTTAAGCGGGCGGATCAAGGTATTTTATTTTTAGATGAAATTGGAGAAATGCCTTTACATTTGCAAGTGAAATTGCTTAGAGTCTTGCAAGAACAAGAAGTAATTCCTATTGGAAGTACAATCCCTACGAAAATAAATGTACAAATTATTGCTGCTACAAATAAGAGTCTTGAAAAGATGGTGGAATCTGGAACATTCCGTGAAGATTTGTTTTATCGGCTAAATGTAATTCCGTTGCGAGTGCCTCCTCTACGAGAGCGAATGGAAGATGTTCCGGTACTTGCCTTTCATTTCTTGCAACAGTTAAATGAAAAATATAATAAAAATTATCATTTAACTCCAGATGCGCTTAGCTTACTAGAGTTTTACTCATGGCCAGGAAATGTACGTGAATTACAAAATATGATTGAACGTTTAGTAGTATCAGCAGACGATCCAGTAATTGAAGCGGAGTTTGTTAGTAAGTTTTTAACAACTGGTTATGACTTTAAAAAATCAAAACCAGTTATTACAAGAGTATTACCATTACAAGAAGCACTACATTCTGTAGAAGAACAATTGATTTTACTTGCAATGAAGCAGTATAAAACAACGACTAAGGCTGCAAAAGCTCTTGGAATCAGCCAATCTTCAGTGAGTCGTAAATATCAAAAAATTGTTAGTGAAAAAGGGATAGCGGCTGATATCATCTCTTATTCCTAAAAAAGGAGAAGGTCACATAGACTTCTCCTTTTTGTGTGCGCTCAGCATGTGCATATTCTCTAGGAGTCAAGTCCCGCGTGGTGAAGGCGGTAGCGGAAATGATTAACATTCCGTTTTATGCAAAATGGAATAGTGTATGCGAGAGTGCATAAATTGTTTATTGTTTTTAAGAAAATAGTCAGTTTATGTATGATTCCTTTGGATTTTAAATATTGGCATGAAAATTGCTTATAAATATATAAACGATCGATGAAGGGGGATTCAATATAGTGCTAGATTTAAAAATGTATGTAAACGGTGAATGGAGAGAGTCTAGTAATCAAGAGAAAAGAACGATTATTAACCCTGCGAATGGCAAGGGTATAGCATATGCACCTGAGGGAACGATTGAGGATGCAAAATACGCGATAGAAGTGGCAAGAACGGCTTTCGATAGCGGAATTTGGTCAGCAACATCCACTGCTGAAAGGGCATCATATTTATTTAAAATAGCAGATGAAATTGATAAAAATATGGAAGAATTAGTATACCTTGAAACAATGGATAATGGAAAAACGTATCGTGAGGCAGAAGGAGATATTGGAGATGCAGCGGCTTGTTTTCGCTATTATGCCGGATTGATTACAAAGCCAGATGGTCAAACATATCATGTAGCCGATCCGATGCAAGCGATGGTTGTAAGAGAGCCAGTTGGTGTTTGTGGATTAATTGTTCCATGGAATTATCCGCTATTGATGAGTGTATGGAAAATTGCACCTGCTTTAGCAGCTGGAAATACAATTGTGTTTAAACCTTCTGAAGTGACACCAATCACTGCAACAAAGCTATTCGAAATCCTTGAAAAAGTAGGGCTACCAAAAGGTGTTGCCAATATGGTAATGGGGGCTGGTCCAATAGTAGGGAATGAAATTGCAGCGAGTAATAAAGTGGATATGATTTCCTTCACAGGTGGAACAAAAACAGGTAAGCACATTATGAGAACAGCGGCTGATAATATGAAAAAGATTTCGTTAGAACTCGGAGGGAAATCTCCAAATATTATTTTTGCAGATGCAGATTTTGAGACCGCTATTGATTATGCTCTATTCGGTATTTATGCAGGTAGCGGACAAGTATGTTCAGCTGGATCAAGAATCCTTGTCGAAGAAAATATTTATGATAAATTTGTTAATAGTTTTGTAGAGCGAGCACAGCAAATTAATGTTGGGCCTGGTGATAATCCAGAATCAGAAATGGGGCCACTTGTAAGTCAAGAACATATGGAAAAAGTATTACGTTATATTGAAATTGGGAAAGACGAAGGTGCAAACGTTGCTTGCGGAGGTAGACGAATAATGGAGGATGGAAAAGGTGATGGTTTCTTTATTGAACCAACAGTCTTTGTCAATGTAAAACCTGATATGCGTATTGTCCAGGAAGAAATCTTCGGTCCTGTTGTAGTAATTCAAAAGTTTAAAGACGAACAGGAAGCAATTGAGTTGGCAAACGGTACAGACTATGGTTTGGCTGGAGGAGTATTTACAGTCGATGGTGCAAAAGCAATGCGTGTGATTCGCAAACTTCGCGCAGGAATTACGTGGATTAATAGTTATCATCCAACATATAATGAGGCACCTTGGGGCGGATATAAGCAAAGTGGTATAGGTCGTAGTCTAGGAACGTTTGGTTTAGAAGAATTTCAAGAAATTAAGCAGATTAATATAAATCTAGAAGTAGAACCAATAGGCTGGTTTGCAAATAAAAAAAATGTAGGAGTGAATTAGATGGGAACGAACGTAGAAAATAAATTGAATGAGAAAGATGTAAAAGGTTCAAATATAAATGAGTATATTACGAAAGTACTACAGTTAATTGAAAAAGAAAAAGTATCTGAAGAAGAGGCAAATTGGATTCAAAAAGAAACAGTAGACGGATTTAGAGAGCATGTGAATCCTGGTTTTCTTGCTTATAGAAAAACAGTAACAAAAGATGGACAATTTGCAGCAGTAGAATGGTTAGATGAAGGATCTTGTTTCATGGATATTAACGGTAAAAGATATATTGATTGTTTAGGTGGATTCGGAATTTATAATGTTGGTCACCGTAATCCGAAAGTGGTAAAAGCTGTGACAGATCAATTAAAACGTCAAGCATTGCACAGTCAGGATTTACTGGATCCACTTCGAGCAATGCTTGCAAAGATTTTAGCGGATATTACACCTGGTGATTTGAAATATGCCTTCTTTACAAACAGTGGTACAGAAAGTGTGGAGGCAGCACTAAAACTAGCAAAAATGTATAGTGAACGAACAACGTTCATTGCTACAACTCGTGCCTTCCATGGTAAGAGTCTTGGTTCCTTATCCGGAACGGCAAAAGGAATGTTCCGTAAGCCATTCTTACCATTGATTCCAGGTTTTCGCCACGTTCCATTTGGCGATATTGAGATGATGAGAAAAACATTTGAGACATGTGCATTAGTAGGAGAAGATGTTGCAGCAGTTATTTTAGAACCAATTCAAGGAGAGGGCGGTATTATTTTACCTCCAGAAAATTATTTGAAACAAGTACGAGAGCTTTGTGATGAGTTTGGATCACTCCTTATTTTTGATGAAGTACAAACTGGAATGGGACGTACAGGAAAAATGTTTGCTGCAGAATTATATGATGTAGTGCCGGATATTATTTGTCTTGCGAAGGCGTTTGGTGGAGGTGTAATGCCAGCGGGAGCTATTGTTGCGAAAGAAACAGTATTCAAAAGTTGGTTTGAAAATCCATTTATGCATACAACGACATTTGGAGGAAATCCTCTTGCATGTGCTGCTGCAATTGCAACAATCCATGTATTATTGGAAGAGAAATTACCGGAACGAGCTATGGAAGTTGGGGAGTATTTCTTAAATGGATTGAAACAAGCTGCAGAAGGGCACGAAGATAAAATCTTTGAAATTCGTGGTCAAGGTTTAATGATTGGGATTGAATTCCATAAAGACGAGATTGGTTATGAAGTGTCAAAGGCGATGTTTGATCAAGGTATTCTTGTTGCGGGAACATTAATTAACTCAAAAACAATTCGTATTGAACCATCCCTTACAATTAGTTATGAAGAAGTAGATACAGTTATTAATACGTTTAAATCTGTGCTAACTCAAGTAAAAGTAAAATAAATTTCGCATAAGGTTATATGTGAATTCAAACGATTGAAACTATAATTAGAATAGATTTACCTGTATTTTATTACAGGAAGGCAGTGTAACGAAAAGTTACACTGCCTTTTTATTACATTTTTTGTTGTTGAGTATTTACATATAATTTGTCTTAGTGTACTATTTAACTAACACACTAAGACAGGAGTGGAGAAATGAAAATCGAGTTTTCTCCAAATATACCAATTTACATTCAGGTAATGGAATACACAAAGAAAGAAATTGTAACGGGTCATTTATTGCCTGGCGATAAAATTCCCTCCGTACGTGAATTAGCGAGTGAATTACAAGTAAATCCAAATACGATTCAACGCACATTTCAAGAACTAGAACGGGATGGAGTTGTTGTAACACGTAGAGGAATGGGGCGATATGTAACGAATGAAGGGGAGAAAATTATGGAGTTGCGAAAAGATATGGCGAAAGAATTACTTCATTCTTTTATAAATGGAATGGACAATTTAGGTTTTTCAGAAGAAGAAATTCTTTCAATTCTTAGTTCTTCATTAAATAAGAAACGGGAGGAGAACGAATGACAGAGCTATTAAAAATAGAAAATCTATGGAAGCGATACGGATTGAAAGCAGTAATCCGGGAATTAAACATAGAGATTACAGAAGGGAAAATCGTTGGGCTTGTTGGAGATAACGGGAGCGGGAAAACGACGTTATTGAAAATGATTGCAGGCTTGCAGCACCCTTCTGAAGGTAGTATTACAATAGATGGTAAAAAGGTAGGATTAGAGACGAAAAAAATCGTTTCATTTATGTCCGATAAGCCAGTCTTTGATGATTGGATGACTGTAAAAGATGCTTTATTTTTCTATAGAGATTTTTATAAAGACTTCGATATTCAAAAAGCAGTAGATACGATTGTGGAATTCAAAATACCGTTAGAAGAAAAAATTAAAGCATTGTCAAAAGGGATGATTGAGAAGCTGCAAATCATTTTAACATTTTCTCGAAAAGCGAAGTTATACGTACTGGATGAACCGCTTGGCGGGATTGATCTCGTTTCTAGGGAGCATGTACTTGAGCTAATCCTTAAATTTTATCGTGAAGATTGTACGCTGCTTATATCAACTCATTTAATAAGAGAAATCGAAAATATATTTGATGAAGTAATCTTTTTGAAAGATGGAGAAATAATATTGCATGAAAATGTGGAAGAACTACGATTTCAAAAGGGGAAAGCAGTACATGAGCTGTTTAAGGAGGCCTATGAGAAATGAGTCAGCTTTTTCTTTATCTGTATAATTGTAATAAGAGAAAAATAGCCATTATTTACTTCGGATTTATTACAGTTTCATTAATTCTTTTATTTAATATGAAAGGAGTTTCAGGAGCTAGAATTTCAGGTAGGCAAGATATAATCATTATTATATTTTTTATCGTACTAGGTATAAATGGATTCGCAATTCTTCTAACAGGTATATCGTCTTTTCGAAAAATGCTAAAAAACTCTATGCTACGTTGTACTTCTATTTCAGCACAAAAGTATATATCTGCAAATATTTTATTTTGTGTACTACTCTTTATGATTTTGCTAGGAATAGGAATCATTTTTCTATACTATTTTTC
>NZ_JBFPJH010000199.1:0-6109 GCF_040838255.1 Bacillus sp. C30
TTAGTATAAAGTGTGTTTTTTGAATTATTTTCTTTTTGTATAAAACCCTTGCGTAATTCGGTCTAATATAATCGCAATCACGACGATAGCTAGTCCAGCTTCAAATCCCATTCCGATATTTACTTGTGTTACAGAGCGATATACATCGACGCCAAGTCCTGGCGCTCCTACAAGTGAAGCTGTTACAACCATTGATAACGAAAGCATAATACTTTGATTCACGCCAGCCATGATCGTTCCGGTTGCGAGCGGTAATTGTACTTTAAATAATTTTTGTGATGCGGTAGAGCCAAATGCATTCGCAGCTTCAATTAAATCTTCTGGAACTTGTCTAATTCCTAAGTCTGTAAATCTGATTGTCGGTGGCATAGCAAAAATAACGGAAGCAATAATGCCTGGTACGACGCCTACTCCAAAAAATGTTATCGCGGGAATGAGATAGACGAATGCCGGCATTGTTTGCATAAAATCTAATGTCGGCTTTAAAAATTTTGAGAAACGTTCATTTTGAGATGCTAAAATGCCAATGGGAATTCCGATAATAATTGAAATAATAACTGACGTAAGTACGAGCGCTAATGTTTGCATCGTTTGTGCCCAGTAGTTAATATTTAAAATAAATAATAATCCGATGAGCGTAAAAATGACTAAAGATAATTTCCTCGTTGTGTACCAAATGAGGAAACATAAGATGATAATCATCACCATGGCTGGTATTATTGTTAAAAAATTAGTGAGTAAATCAACAAATCCACCGATAATATAGGAGAATCCTCGGAACAAGCCTTCAAAGTGCTCATATAAACTTGCAACAAATGAATCGACCCATTCGCCTAATGGAATGCGCGGAATATTATTCATCGTCTTTCACCTCTTCCTCAATGTTACCTGCAAGAGCTTGAATGACACTTTCACGTTTAATAATTCCTCTCAACCTTTTCTTTTCATCAATTACGGGTAATGGATATTTCATCTCCGCCATTTTTGCATACGTTTCTTCCAGTAATGTATCTAGATAAACGTGTGGAATATCGTTAAGTAATAAATCAGCAATTGGCCATTGTTTTTTCATTGCTTTACTTGCATCATCCGCTGTTAAAATACCTAAAAACTCATACTTTTTGTTCACAACATATACCGTAGAAACACCTGCATTTCTCATAATTTGCAGAGCTACACGCGGCCCACGATCGATTAATAACGTTTCTGGCCTTTTTAAAATAGATTCTGCCGTAATTACTTTTCCTAAATTCACATCCGCCACGAATTTCTCTACAAATTCATTTGCAGGGCTCATCATAATTTCTTCCGGTGTTCCAATTTGGACAATTTCTCCATCTTTCATTAATGCGATACGATCACCAATTCGAAGAGCTTCATCTAAATCATGTGTAATAAAAATAATTGTTTTTTCCATTTTATCTTGTAACTCTAACAATTCATCTTGCATTTCTTTTCGAATTAGTGGATCTAATGCACTAAATGACTCGTCCATTAGTAATACATCTGGATTATTCGTTAGTGCCCTTGCAATTCCAACACGCTGCTGCATACCACCACTAAGTTGACTAGGGTAATTATCTTTATGATGATCGAGTCCTACTAACTGTAGCGATTCTAACGCCTTATTTTCTCGTTCCTCTACTGGAACTCCTTGAATTTCTAACCCGTACGCAACGTTTTGTATTACCGTACGATGTGGAAATAAAGCAAACTTCTGAAAAACCATACTCATTTTCGTCCTTCTTACTCTTCGCAATTCTTCTTTTCCCATCGTTGCGATGTCTTCACCATCTATGTATATATGCCCGGCTGTCGGTTTGATTAATTGATTTAGCATTCGAACTAGCGTTGATTTCCCACTACCAGACAAACCCATAATAACGAAAATTTCTCCAGTGTATACTTCAAACGTTGCCTTTTTCACACCAACGTTCATTCCTGTCTCCTTTAAAATTTCCGATTTGCTTTTTCCTTCTTTTAATAAGGTAAGCGCTCGTTGCGGATATTTCCCAAAGACTTTTGTTACATTTTCAACACGTACCTTTGTATTATCCATGTCACTACTCCTTTTCTACCCATCTATTTACATAGTGTTGCGATTTTACAGAGAAATATTACATAAAAATGACATATATAAGATTTCTTTAAAAATTCTTGTTTCCGTTCATAATAAGAAGGTTCACTTATAGATTAATTTATAAAAAGCAAAAGCTTCACAGGAGGTTTTGAATGCGAAAAAAAATATGGATTATAAGTCTGTTACTATTTATTAGTATGATTTTCACTTCTTGTAATGCAACAAATGCAAATTCGAAAGGAAAAATTAAACTTGGTGTAACAAGTTGGAAAGAAAATATCGCAACCGCAAATATGTGGAAAGTTTTATTAGAAGAAAAAGGCTATAAAGTTGAACTCATGTATTTAGAAAAAGCTGCGATATGGACTGGCGTCGCACGTGGTGATGTTGATGCGAATCTAGAAGTATGGCTTCCTGTTACAGATAAACCATTAAATGCCCGTTACAAAGATGACTTCGTCTTAAAATCAAAATGGTATGAAGGTACTGGGCTTGGTTTAGTCGTCCCTTCTTATGTGAAAAACGTTAACCGTATTGAAGATTTAAATGCACATAAAGATGAGCTAGATAATAAAATTGTTGGGATTGAACCTGGTAGTAGCCTAATGAATTTAACGAATAAAGCAATGAAGGAATATGATATAAAACTAAAACTTGTCCAATCTTCAGAAGCTGCGATGATGAGCGAACTAAAGAAGGCATATACGAAAAAGAAACCAATTGCTGTTACGCTTTGGAATCCTCATTGGGGCTTTTCAGAATTTGACTTAAAATATTTAAAAGACCCTAAGAAAGTATATGGTGAAAAAGATGACATTTATTACTCAGTTCGTAAAGGTTTCGAAAAAGATCATCCGGATATTGTGAAATACTTTGATCAATGGAAAATGAACGATGAACAACTTGGTACGTTAATGGTCATGTTAAATAAAACGAAAGATCCAGAAGAAGCTGCTCGAAAATGGATAAAAAAGAATCAAGCTTTAGTTGATGAATGGATAAAAGAATAAAGAATGACAAAAACAGGCTAGAGAATTTAGTATATTCTCTAGCCTGTTTTACGTTATTTTTTCTCAATAACTGCATCAACAATTCCATATTCCTTCGCTTCTACTGCCGTCATAAAATAATCTCTTTCTGTATCATGAGCTACCTTTTCTACTGGTTGCCCTGTTCGATCAGATATAATTTTGTTAATATCATGTTTTAACTTTAATATTCTTTTTGCTGTAATTTCAATCTCCGTTGCTTGCCCTTTTACACCGCCGAGCGGTTGATGAATCATGATTTCACTGTTAGGGAGCGCAAATCTTTTTCCTTTTGCGCCAGCTAATAGTAAAAGCGCACCAAATGATGCCGCAAAGCCCATACAAAGTGTTTGCACATCTGGTTTAATAAGGTTCATCGTATCTAATATTGCAAATCCCGCTGTCGTTGAACCACCCGGACTATTGATATACAGGAATATATCTTTTTCTGCATCTTCCGCTTCTAAAAACAATAATTGTGCTACTACACTGCTTGCAACTTGATCGTTAATTTCTGAACCAATCATAATAATTCGGTCTTTTAATAATCTTGAATATATATCATAGGAGCGTTCTCCTAATTTCGTTTGTTCTATTACGTAAGGAATTACACTCATTATAAATCCCTCCATCTGTTTTATGCCGCATTAAGCATACAACTGTAAGAAGAAGATTGTTTCATACTGAAGAATAACACTGGTTGTATTGATGGTAACTTAGTGAAATCTATTGTTGGGAGAAGTTTCGTCAACAATTCAGGTCTTTCTTCTCGAATAGAAGTTACAACGATTTCAACATCATCCGTGTACTCCACTATTTCAATGCCTTCTTCATTTACAGTTTTCAGCCTATTTCTACTCCTAAATAAAGATGCTTTCACTGCGCCTTCTGATACCGAACATACTTTAGCAATATCCGCGATACTATACTGAAAAACATCCTTCAATAATAAAATTACGGATTGTTGCACATTTAACGAAGACAATACTTTCCCTACCATTTCATGCAAATCTGCAATTTTCCCATGTGGTTCTTCAAATGTATTTTGCTGTTCTAACTTTTCTTGAACGGATTTTGATTTCATTTGATCTAACCATTGATTTCGAGCAATTTTATACAGAAGCGTTATACAAATTTCCTTCTCACTATACTTTTGAAGAACTTTGCAAATTGCTTCTTGGGCAAGGTCTTCCCCATCCCATTTGTTTTTCGTCAAAAACGTACAGTATCTTTTTACCTCTGCATAATGTGTAATTAAAAAATTTATATTTGAATGATTCATATCGATATGATCCTTTAAAACCTGAGTTACTTTTGTGCACAAAATAACCACTCCTTTTCAGCGCTTACTTAATAAACGATTGAACAAATAAAAAAGTTACGGGGCTTATAATTAATTTTATGTTTATGTTCATGAATACGGGTCATAAATATGTTATATAGCATTTTACATGAGGAGGAATCAATTTGCCAAAATTAACAGTTGAAGGTACCGGAACTTTCGATATTAAAGAAGGAACGAAATTAGTATTAGCACTTGAAGATAACGGTGTACACATTCTTCATCGTTGCGGTGGCAAAGCAAGATGTACAACTTGTAGAGTTGAAGTCATTGCAGGTGATTTTTGTGAGGCGACAAATGATGAAAAACAAGCTATTACGGAAAAAGGAATTGAAGACCACTTACGATTATCGTGCCAAATGCGTGTACATAAAGATATTACCGTTCGCCCTATACTTACAGTTGAAAATTCCGGTTTAGATGCTGGACCACGCCCAGCGGAGTAAAATGATGAATTTAAAACAGCTTGCAGGCGAATATGCTGCTGGCTTTGTAAGAGATGGTATGACGATTGGACTTGGTACGGGTTCAACCGTATATTGGACGATACAAAAGTTAGGTCACCGTGTACAAGAAGGGTTATCTATTCAAGCTGCACCGACATCAAAAGAAACTGAAGTATTAGCAAAACAATTATCTATTCCGCTAATCTCTTTAAATGAAATTGATATACTTGATCTCACAATTGATGGAGCAGATGAAATCAATAATGATTTACAATTAATAAAAGGTGGCGGTGGTGCATTACTTCGCGAAAAGATTGTTGCCACCTCCTCTAAAGAACTTATTATTATTGCAGATGAATCCAAACTCGTTTCACATTTAGGTACCTTTCCACTTCCTATTGAAATTATCCCCTTCTCTTGGAAGCAAACTGAAAAAAGAATTCAATCTTTAGGATGCGAAACGCGTTTACGTATGAAAGATGGCGGACCATTTATAACTGATAACGGCAATTTAATTATTGATTGTATTTTTCCAAACAAAATATTGAATCCAAATGATACACATACAGAGTTAAAGATGATTACCGGTGTAGTTGAAACAGGATTATTTATCAATATGACGAGCAAAGCGATCATCGGAACAAAAAACGGTATAAAAGAATATTAAGCATTTTAAAGGCTGACTTTTGCAAGTCAGTTTTTTCTTTTATAGCATTACAGTATGATATACTATGAAAACACATTCATATCACACTAGAAAGGGCTGAACAATTTGCAATCCAAACTCATAACAGAACTTACAGATTTAGAAACTGCCTTTCACATTCGAAAAGAAGTCTTTGTAAAAGAACAAGGTGTCCCACTTGAAGATGAATTCGATACATATGACCAAATTGGCGAGGCATGCAAACATATATTAGTTTATTATAATGAACTTCCTGTAGGAACTGGCCGTATACGATTCGTTGACGGAATGGGTAAACTAGAAAGAATTTGTATTTTAAAAGACTATCGCAAATACGGATTAGGCAAAGTAATCATTCAAAAGTTAGAAGAGATTGCTCGTAACAAAGAAGCAAACAAAGTTAAACTACACGGTCAAACACAAGCTGAAGGGTTTTATGAAAAATTAGGCTATCAAACTTCTTCCGACGTATTTATGGAAGATGGAATTCCACATATTCTTATGACGAAAGTGTTATCATAATAGAAA
>NZ_JBFPJH010000200.1:0-6020 GCF_040838255.1 Bacillus sp. C30
GCATATATTCCTCCACATTCTAAAACGATATTTGAGATGGATTCCATATTTCCATTTCCAACCCATTTTTTTAATAATAATATATTCCGCTTAACATGAACACTCTTATACATACAATGAAAAAGTGATGGCTACTTGCCATCACTTTTTCATTTACTCTATTTTTTCTCTAACCCTTGACCAAATGCTTTCAAGAAGCTAAAACCGAATGTAATTGCTCTATTGATATCTGGATCTTTTAACACTTTAAAGAAATCCATCACTTTTGTTTTCTTTCCGTTTTTCAGCTCATCCGTTGCAAATTGTAATCCAGTGACTAAACTAGATGTTATTTGTTTCGTTATTTCTGGGTCCACTGAAGATAATGCCTCTCCTGCCCCCATCATATTGTTTAATACGTTTTTTACTGGTTCACGATTCAATTGTTCAACAGCTATTTTGGAAACATCTTCTTTTGCAGCAAGTAAACTAATTGCTGCATCTAAAATTCCAGCTTTTTGCAACTGCGCTAATAGCTGCATCGTCTCTTCTACTGCTTCTCTATTTTCAGCTAGATCATTTAACAACTCATCTGTTACTTGCTGTTTTTTTTCTTCTTCTGTTACAATCTTTTTTTTAATTAAAGTAATCTCTTTTGCCATTATCTCCGCCCCCTAATTCTGGTCCACAAGTGATACGTATTGTTTTCTTTGCCACTTTCGCTCGATTTCAACACCATTTTGCGGATGACGTTTTTTATCTCTCGGGTTTGAAGATGGTAACGGACGATTTCCTTTTTCACGTAATACGCGCAGTTTCACCATTGTTTGTTTATAAGCTGGTGTACACGTATAAATGTCTGTTGCTGTTCCTGTTAAAATATTGATTGCCTCTTCATTTACTGTCGCATGCATCGGCAAATATAACTCATTTCCAGTTACACGATCTGTAACAAGCGCTTGTACTTTGATTTTTCCAAATGGTGATGCTAACTCTACAAGACCACCATCTTTCACATTGCGTTCTTTAGCAAGTTCAGGTGAAATTTCAACAAATACTTCAGACACTTTAGATAAAATACCAGCCGACTTATTCGTCATATTCCCTTCATGGAAATGCTCTAGCATACGGCCATTATTTAATAGTAAATCATACTCATCTGGTGCTATAACTGGCGGAACCCATTCATCTAGTGATAAACGTGCTAGTTTGTCTGGGAAGTTAAATCCATCTACATATAATAATGGTGTATCACTACCATCATGGCTACCCCAACATAAACTATTCCAGCCTTCTAGACGGTCGTACGTCGCTTGAGAGTATAACGGTGCAAGCGATGCAATTTCGTCCATAATTTCACTTGGACTTCCATAATTCCAGTCTCCGCCCAGTGCACGAGCTACTTTTTGTAAAATCCACCAATCTGGTTTTGAATCACCAAGCGGTTTCAATACTTCGTATAATCTTTGAATACGGCGCTCTGTATTCGTAAACGTTCCTTCTTTTTCTAAGCTTGGTGCTGCTGGTAAAATAACATCGGCGAAACGAGCTGTTTTCGATAAGAACATATCTTGAACAACAAGGAAGTCTAAATTCGCTAAAATATGTTGTACATGGTTGGCATTTGAATCTACTAAAGCCATTTCTTCTCCCATAACATACATACCACGCAGTTTTCCTTCTTCGGCCGCAAGTAACATTGCGATATTATTTAATCCCGGTTCTTTCGGAATGGTAGTACCGTATGCTTTTTCAAATTTCGCACGATGCACATCATCTGAAACAGCTTGGTAACCCGGAAGCCAGTTCGGTAATGTCGCCATATCACAAGCACCTTGTACGTTATTATGCCCGCGTAACGGATACGCACCGGCACCAGGACGACGGTAGTTACCTGTAACGAGAAGTAAATTTGAAATTGCTGCTGACGTTGTACTTCCTCCTGTATTTTGAGTTACACCCATTCCCCAAAGTACACAAGTACCATCTGCTTCATATACCATACGAGCCATTTCTTTTAACTGAGCTTTAGAAATCCCTGTAATTCCCTCAGTATAATCAAGCGTATATTTTTCTAGCATTTTGCTATATTCATCAAAATTCCTTACATTTTCAGCTATGAACTTTTTATCGTGCCAATCTTGATCGATAATGTATTTCGTTATCCCAGCAAGCCATACATAATCCGTCCCTTGACTCGGGTGAACAAATATATCAGCACGCTCCGCCATTTCATGTTTACGAAGGTCTGCGACAATTAGTTTTTGTTCATGTAATTTATGAGCACGCTTCACTCTAGTTGCAAGTACAGGATGTCCTTCTGTTGGATTTGCCCCAACAATAATAACAAGACCTGCCTCAGCAATATCTTTCACTGTTCCAGCATCTCCGCCCATACCGACAGTTTTAAATAAACCGTCTGTTGCTGGAGATTGGCAATAACGGGAGCAGTTATCTACATTATTTGTTCCATATATTTGACGAGCTAGTTTTTGCATAAGATAGTTTTCTTCATTTGTTACTTTCGAAGAAGAAATAAACCCAAACGCATCGCTACCATACTCTGATTTAATATGTTGCATATTAGATGCAACAACTTCAAGAGCCTCTTCCCATGAAGCCTCAACAAACATATCCCCTTGGCGAATTAACGGCTTTGTAATACGCTCTTCACTGTTCACAAAGTCCCATCCGAATTTTCCTTTTACACATGTGGAAATACCATTAACCGGTGCATCTGAAACAGGTTGCACTTTTAAAATTTGACGATCTTTCGTCCATACTTCAAATGAACAACCTACACCACAAAATGTACAAACTGTTTTTGTCTTATTAATTTTCGTCTTACGCATCGCGGACTCTACTTCTGAAACTGCTAAAATACTGCTATATCCAGGCTCTACATCTTTTACAAAATCAATCATTGGATTAAGCACATCTGGTTTTAAACCAGTCATAAATCCAGCTTCTCCTAGCATCGTTTTTTCCATTAATGCATTACAAGGACAAACTGTTACACATTGCCCACAGCTAACACAAGACGAGTCATTTATACTCACACCATTGTCCCAAATAACACGTGGACGGTCTAAACTCCAATCAATCGATAAAGTTTCATTTACTTGTAAATTTTGGCATACTTCTACACACTGCCCACAAGCAATACATTGATTTGGATCGTATCGATAGAATGGATGCGACGTATCCACTTCGCATGTACTTACTTTCGGTTCATATGGATATTTCTGTTCTTCAATCTCCATCATATGTACTGTATTATGGACTTTACAGTTACCATTATTGTTATCACATACTGTACAATACAATAAATGATTCTCTAATATTCGATCCATCGCTTCAGTTTGTGCTTCCTTTGCACGTTCCGATTGCCTCTCAATATGCATGCCATCTTCCAACTTCGTCGAACAGGCACGTAGTAAACTTCCATTCACTTCTACAATACATGTATCACAAGTTTGAATAGGATCTACCTCTGGTACATGACAAATTTGAGGATGTTCTAAATTACTTTCGTTAAACAATTGGAGTATCGTCTTTTCACCTGATACGAAAAATTCTTTACCATCAACGGTTACACGGACTGTCTGTTCTGTCATAGTTTCCCCTCTCCTTACAACTAACTGTACAACACAATTATGAATCCGTTTTCATAATTGTGTTGTACATATTTTTGAAGCGCTCTGTTGAAATACTTTCCTTTGGAAGTCGATTCTAGATGTTATAAGGTATAACTACGAAAGCTTGAAAATGTCGCTATTCTACAAATCTATTATATCGTACATATACAATAATAACCAAAATAATCTGCCATCTTCTTGTTAGTAGATGCTTTTGTTTTTTCGATGTTTTATGATAAATATGGAGAAAAATACATATAAAGGGGAATTTAATATGGGGCCTATTCAAGAAACATATACAATTGTACGTTATCAATCTGGTACATTTTCAAAACAAACCGATGAGGTTGTTACGGAATCTCCTATTACAATTAAATTAAATAGCGAAGAATACGTAACAGTTGTATGCACTCCTAATTACATTGAAGATATGGTAACCGGTTTTTTAATTTCTGAAGGAATTATTTCTTCTTATAAAGATATTGAAGAATTATGGATCCAAAAAGAAAACGGAATTGTCCATGTAAAATCATCAAAAATTAATCCGCTCTATCAAACTTTATATAATAAACGGTACGTAACTTCTTGTTGCGGGAAAAGTAGACAAGGTTTTGTTTTCGTCAACGATGCAGCAAAAGCAAAAAAGTTACATGATATACATATAACTATTACTCCGGAAGAATGTTTTCACCTAATGACTTCCTTACAACAATCTTCAACTACATTTCGCCAAACGGGTGGTGTGCATAATACCGCTTTATGTGATCGAAATAACATTCTTTTATCAAGAATGGATATCGGAAGACATAATGCGCTAGATAAAATATACGGTCATTGTTTACGAAACAATATCTCTGTTCAAGGGAAAATCATTGCGTTTAGCGGACGCATCTCATCTGAAATTTTGTTAAAGGTTTCAAAAATAGGTTGCGAAATTGTTCTATCTAAATCAGCTCCAACTAAACTAGCTCTGCAACTCGCCCACGATTTAGGTATTACCGTAGTAGGATTTATTCGAAATGGATCTTGCAATATTTATACACATCCGGAACGAATCGATGGCTACAAAATAAACGATTGAATACGTAAAAGAAAGTGAAAATTTAATCAGTGGAGGGTTTTTCCCTCCTCACTGATTATTAGCCCAACCAATCGGGCTTTTACGGGCAATCCGACTCCCACGAATAGTTGGATAAAAATTACTCCTTTACAAAGCGGGAATTTTAGTTATAAAAATGTAACATATTAAAAACTTGAATAGTTAATAAAGTTAATATATAATTTCATTATATAAAGTGAAACTATAATCAGTGGGGGGGTGTTCATCCCCCACTGATTATTAGCCTTCACCAATCGGGCTTTTACGGGCAGTTGATCTCCCACCTAACTTCTTTGCTCCATCCGAATTTTAAGGTAGGAGTTTTACTGCCCACAAATAGCGGGATAAATAAAATGAAAACATAGTAGCATAATCTTTTCATTCTTTTACAAATTAAGAAAGAATAGTCACAGAATACATTTAACTAAACTTAATCTTACAAAGTTAATGAATTAAATTTGAATCAATCTAGGAGGTTACAACTATGGAAATTCGCTTATTAACAACAGAGGATGCAGAAATTTATTTGAAAGTGTGTATGGAAGGTTTAATGAAAAACCCTGAGGCTTTTAGCTCTTCTTATGAAGATGTTCTTAAACAGGAAAACCCTGTCGCTGCTATGGCAAAGCGATTAAGCAATCCGGATAAGTATACTCTAGGTGTCTTCAAAGATAATGATTTAATCGGTATTGCTACTCTAGAAACAAAGCCATTTATTAAGCAAGAGCATAAGGCAAAAATCGGCTCGGTTTTTGTTTCTCCAAAAGCGCGTGGCCTCGGTGCAGGACGAGCTTTAATTAAAGCGATTATTGAAAATGCCGATAAATTACATGTAGAACAGCTTATGCTTGATGTTGTCGCTGATAACACTGCTGCAAAAAAATTATATGAGTCCCTCGGCTTCCAAACTTACGGTGTACAAGAACGGTCCTTAAAACATAATGGCCAATATTGGGACGAAGAGCATATGGTTTTATTCTTAAATAATTAACATTTTAATATAATTTTTCAAAAGCATCTTCTTATTAATTAAGATGCTTTTTTCATTACAACAATGTAATCTTCATGTCACCTTTATCGATCGTTCCAATCCTTTCCATTCGTTATACTAAAAATATAAAGTGAAACTTCACTCAGCGAGGAGGATCCGTCTCCCGCTAATTATTAAATGAACGTATAGCATGCAATTGATATGTAGAGGAGAATGTGACATGAAACAAAATAAACAAGCTATCTTTTTAATATGCGCTACAGCAATTGTAACTTCTGGATTAGCAATTTTACCTTGGTTTATTATATAGAAT
>NZ_JBFPJH010000201.1:0-6017 GCF_040838255.1 Bacillus sp. C30
ATATATAGAAGTGAATAAAACTTCTATATGGTTTTTATCAAGAATGGTTAAATTACCTGCCTTATGATTTATAGACTCTCTTATTGCTCTATAAATCATTCCTTCAAAAAGTTGGTATTTGTCTTCAAAATGAGCATAAAAAGTGGATCTGTTTACATTTGCTTTCTCTGTTATGTTTTTGATAGTTATGTTTTCAATATCCTTCTTTTTTAGAAGAGACGTAAAGGCTTCCTCAATAGACTTTTTTGTATTTGTATTTGTATTTCGTATACCTTGTACCTTCATAAGGTTCTGTTGCAAAGTTTTAAATGCCTTAAAAAAATATGAATTAACATGCACTTATCCAGAATGAATAATTAATAATATACATAAAAATGTATAACTCATTCATAAATTTGGTTAATTTTTAAACTTTGCAACAGAACCAGATGAAATATATGGATTAGAGGTGTATCGTCAAATGAGACGAACAATAATACAACGCTCGTTGCTTCAACTCTTCATACGTGTATAATCTTTGCTTATCAAATAATTTCGGATGTTTCTGTTTATAGTATTGGAACAATTCTTCTCCATTATTCTGTATACGATACCGACGCGTTTCTCTGATTGTACCTGGTATTTCTTCAGAATCAAATTGTCCTAGAATCTGTAATGCCTGTGAAGAAGGGATTTTTTCCCCTATCACATAGGCATGGATAAAAATGAGTTCTTTTATTGTTATATACGTGTAATATGAATTTCCATCCATAGAAGAACCCCCTCTCCTCGTTCTATTTGTGTATCCGTACATGAATAGGCAGATACACAAAGCTATCTGTTTAGCCCATCAGCATGTGAATCGTTTGTTTCACTTGTTTATCGTCCACTCGATAAAATACTTCTGTTCCTTTTCGTTCATGTGATAACACTTTGTAATTTCTCATTTTATAGAGATGTTGTGAAACCGTAGATTGCGGTAATGTTAAAATCTGTTGTAATTCGGTAACATTTAAAGCCTTTTTCTTTAATAATTGATGTGCAATTTGTAGGCGGACAGGATGTGCCAATACCTTCAGTATTTCCGCACTTCGTTCGAGTTCATGATCAAGATCGTTGAGCTCCATATAAAAAACATTTGTCATCTTCTTTCGCCTCATTCTTTTTAGGGTATTTTCTCATATACACGTTTTTTCGTTAGCAAATAATCTAACATGTTACACTTACAAACTATCTTGCACCGTTTTCATTCTCCCCTTATACTAAAACAAGAATCATTACAATAAGAGGTGTCTAATGAATAAAACAGATTTAATTCAAAAAGTAGCAATCGAAACAGGACTAAAAAGACCACAAGCAAGTCTAGCCATAGATACCCTATTCGCATCCATTCAACAAGTTCTGCAAAATGGTGACAATGTCCAGCTAATTGGATTCGGTACATTCGAGGTCCGAGAACGTGCTGCACGAGAAGGGCGGAATCCAATTACTAGGGAATCTCTTATCATTCCCGCGAAAAAAGAAACTGCCTTTAAAGATGGAAAACAATTAAAAGAATCAGTAAACAACTAAATATGTATCTGTCTATTTTTCAAAAGCAGCATGATTCCTTACATTCATGCCTCTTTTCTGTTAGAGGCGAATCGTTGAAATCGCATGTTTATAAATTAGTTGATTTTTGTTATCGGATTCTATCAAAATAGAAAATGCATCATATTCTTTTACTATTCCTTTCATATGAAATCCGTTGATTAAAATCAAAGAAATGACCTTCTTCTTTTGTATGACTTCTTGTAATAACCGTTCCTGCATCGATACGGTATTTCTGGTTCTTTCCTTTAAAACAGGTTGTGATTTTCTCTCCATCCTTCGTTCCTCCCCTTATTCTCAAACTCTTTCCAGATACTGTTCTAATTCCTCCAGAAGCTGTTTCGCCCCTTTTCAAATAGAATATCTTCTCTCTTGTTACCGTTTTTATTCGGGTGAAATGTATGTATACTTTATAACATATTGTATACAACACGGGAGACTATTGATGTCTACATCTTACATTTCCTATTTACAAAAGAAAATTAAGAAGAAACAAAAAATACTTCGAAAATTAACAAAGCTATACAGATTCACACATCCTTTAGTTGTCACCTATAGTCAAGAATTAGATCCATTAGTCATTCTTGTGATGCGCTATCTTTCCTCTTAATGGAGGAGCGATTCGAATTCTTTATACACATGTCCCCTCTATTTTACCATACTTTTTCACTAAATGGTTTTTATAACCATTTTTGTATGAAAATTTTCTTTTTGCACCTCCTAACATTACAATCCCATCCTACTACTGTTATTTGCACCGAAACTACATCTGTTTCGTGGGATTGTCATTGATTATTTTTCCTGGTTCTGTAATCATTTGTAAAGACTGCTTTAATTGGAATCCACAATCACAACGTTTACTACCAAAAATGTCAACAATGTGACAAATACTATGCATACGAATCAGCGCTTCTTCAGCGTTCTCAAAATCGCCATACACGAGTACACTGGATTGCTGCATATCAGCTAGATTAATAGATGGAAGTTTCTCAATAATTCCTTCTACACTATTTGTAGCTTCACTCCATTGCAAACAAGAAGAATACCATTGAAAAACTTTAGTCTTCCCATATAAATGTATTGGTAATTTGATAGGGCCGACTAAATAGATTTCTTTTCCATCTTGATGTATGAATTGACTTTTATCTTCTAACATATGAATTGTATTTGTTGTAATGGTTTATATGTAGAATAAACGGTACTATTTTTTATAGTATTTCGTAACCAAAAGGGGCCCTTATCCAAGAACCTCCTTTTTGTCTGTCATATAAAAAGAGTAGTTAAACAAGGCGTGTATAAAAACATTGTCTTGCGTTCTATACAAAATTGGTATAAAAAACCAATCAATCGGTTATCCTAATAGAAAGAGGGTAGGCTGTACAATCTATCTTTGCAGTGGAAAGGAAACAATACATTTGTTTCCTTTTCGTTTTATTCATATGCTTTTATGAAAAGGACTGTTGATGTATGTATTACGTAACTTTGATAAAGGGTGCATCTTATTATGCATTTGGTCATCGTTTTCTGTTACACAAAGAATGTAAGATTACAAAACGGGAATATCAATATCTACGAAAAAACGATTGGTTTCAGGTACGTGAAGAAGACACCATTCCTCCTTTCTCTCAAGTTATAGAAAAACAGGAAGAAATACCCTGAAGAAAATTAAGAAAATTAAGAAAATAGAGACAATGAATATATCTGTATTTTTTTGTGATTTACAATTCAAGTTAAAGGCATGAAACAACTCTCATCCTATGCACCTACCGTTAACAAGTGGTACATTCATCTGTTGAAATAAAATGCCTGTGTTACTTGAAGGTGAACCTGCATAAAAATTTTATTTTGATTCATACTATTCATAGGTTAGTGAATAGCCTGTACTTGTATTCAAGGTATTCTACAACTTCTTAGGTTTTCTCTTCTACTACTGGGCAGTTAGCTTTTGCTAACTGCTTTGTTATATATATTTTTAATTATTTGGACAGATTAATCTTATACTCATTTGTTGTATTTGCGATTCACTTATTTTCCTCTCAGGACTCTAATTTAGGAGCCCTTTTTTTTATTATATATCCACTTTCACTTCTTTGTTCATAAAATAGTTATCTAAAAACTCTAGTTATCAGATACATTAAAATAGCTAAATATTCGTCTGTAAAGAACCTCATTATAAATAGCGAATCCACCTATTTTGTGCAAATGCTGGCGAATCAAACATTTGTTTAAAAATCATGATATGGATGTTCCCTGTTTTACATGAGTTATAGCAACCCCAACCTATCAAGGGGATTCACTTGATAGATATCACGTCTTCGCCAAATTTTGCAAGACATGATTTAGAATATTAGGTGTGTGCTACAGTGTCAGTTACACTTCTTATATAATAGGAAGAAACTCGGTTGTCTTCTTTTTAAATATCATTCAATTTCAGCTGTATATTTCGTCTTTCCCTGTGCTTCATATTCTTTTACTAGTTTATAAAAAGAAGAACGTTTTATATCATATTTTCTCATCGCTCCGACGGCTGTAATTTTTCCAGATTGCCATTCTCGATAGGCCTCAATAAATCGATCTGTAATTTGTACAGGCGGTCTTCCTAAATGTTTTCCTTTTTTCTTTGCTAATGCAATTCCTTCCGCTTGTCTTTGTTTGATATCATTTCTTTCCTTTTCTGCAAAAGCGGATAGAATGGTAAGGGGTGCTTTTTGTACAGCTTGCTGAATCACATTGTTTGTGGTTTCCCCATTATAATGGACATTAATAAAAGAGTTCTGTTGCAAAGTTTTTCAAATGAAGCTAAGCTGTAGGGAAAATGTGTTGAGGAGAATGATACATGAGATACTTTAAAGGAAAACAGTTTAAGAAAGATATTATATTGGTATCCGTGGGCTACTATTGTCGTTTTTCTTTGAGTTCTCGCGATGTATCTGAACTCCTGAAAGAGCGAGGGATTTCTGTTCACCCTACAACCATCATGCGCTGGGTGCATGAATATGGTAATTTGATTTATCAAATTTGGAAGAAGAAAAATAAATCAGCACATTTCGCGTGGCATTTAGATGAAACCTACATCAAAGTCAAGGGAGAATGGCGTTATCTTTATCGTGCGATTGATCAAGAAGGGTATACCTTGGATATCCAACTTCGTAAAACAAGAGATCATCAAGCTGCTTATATGTTTATGAAAAGATTAGTGAAAGCTTTTGGAGAACCGACGGTTCTCACAACAGACAAGGCTCCTGCTCTACTTTGTGCGTTCAAAAAACTGAAACATAACGGTTTTTATGTGCATACGAAACATTGCACCGTTAAGCATCTAAATAACCTCATCGAACAAGATCATAGGCATATTAAGAGACGTTTTGTTAAATCCGCAGAATTTCAAAGTCTTCGCCATGCTTCCCGTACATTGAAAGGAATCGAAACGATTCATGCTATATACAAACAAAAGAGAAGTCATATTCCAGACTTCTCTTTTTCGACATACAAAGAATTACAGCAATTATTTAGAACTGCTTAAACTACAATAATATTTTGTAAACAGGCTTATGTTTTCTACAACTTTGCAACAGAACCTTAGTATGTATTGTAATTATTGAGCTTAATTATACTGTCAATTAAGCTGTGTCCTGGAAAATCTGCAGCAATGATCCCCGTATGCTGAACAATACCCTCTTGAATGTGTTCTGTTGTAAGAATATTTGTCCCTTCATAATAAATAAAATTCATGTTATAATCCGGGCTGTATAATCTTGGATAATCAGGATAAGCATTCCCAAGGTCGACAGGTTTCCTACCATTCATTGGCGTAAGTAATATACGTTCCCCACCAGTAGTCGTATGATATTGTCCACTAGCCACGAAATAAGGTGAAGCACCTTTTGTGAAAAATCTCCACCCGCCATTTCCACTTAAATGATTCAAAAAGATGGTGTGCTCATAGGCTGTATTTGCCTTAATAAGATGGGATTTTATCTGTGTCCATTTTTCATACATTGCACGTGGCTCATCATCAATATCAAAATAATCCTGTGTATCTAGATTTTCATAAGAAATGCCAAATGTTTTAGATGCAGGAAAGTTTTCTAATACAATGATTTTCCCGCGAACCTCACCTAATTGTGGGTTACTACTGGTTGTGGTAGAGTTATAATTATCTTTCCAAAAATAGGAACTGTATCGATTGTTATTATAATATTCATGTTCAAACGTATCTGAGAATGTCCTTGTATTTCCCGAATCTGTACACTCACCTATACTGGGATTGTCAACACATTCCTGTTTTAATCGCATTAAAATAGTTTCATGAGGGTTTACTTTTAAAAACTCGATTATCTTATCTAACACGTCTGGTCCTAAATGTGCATTTTGATGGACACGGCCATGATTTATAACAAATGTATCATTAAGATGTCGTACTCGAATATCTAAATAGCGAATGCCAG
>NZ_JBFPJH010000202.1:0-6014 GCF_040838255.1 Bacillus sp. C30
GCTCTACTTTATTATTGATAGATTTCTTTATATTTCTTATACTCTGCTTCAGAACATAATACAAAATGTCCTGGGCGAATTTCACGCATTGTTGGTGCTTCCTCACCATATTGATGTTGAGATGGATCGTATACGATACGTTTACGATTGCGCTCATAATCTGGATCTGGAAGCGGAATTGCAGATAGTAGTGATTTTGTATATGGATGCATTGGATTCGCATATAACTCTTCACTTGTTGTCAACTCAACGATTTGACCACGGTACATTACACCAATGCGATCACTAATGTATTTTACCATTGATAAATCATGGGCGATGAATAAGTATGTTAAACCTTTTTCTCTTTGTAACTGTTTCAGTAAGTTTACAACTTGCGCCTGAATCGATACGTCAAGTGCTGAGATTGGTTCATCAGCAATGATAAATTCAGGTTCTACAGCTAGCGCACGAGCGATACCGATACGTTGACGTTGTCCGCCTGAGAATTCATGCGGGAAACGGTTTGCGTGCTCTTTATTTAAACCAACTGTATTTAATAATTCATGAACACGGTCCATACGCTCTTTTTTGCCTTTTGCTAGTCCGTGAATATCAATACCTTCTGCGATAATATCCCCTACTGTCATACGAGGATTTAATGATGCATATGGATCTTGGAAAATCATTTGCATTTTACGGTTGAACTTCTTCAGCTCTGCACGTGATTTTTTACCATGTACATTTTCACCATCGAACAACACTTCACCAGCAGTTGCATCATATAAACGAATAATCGTTCTTCCAGTTGTCGATTTACCACAACCTGATTCTCCTACAAGACCAAATGTTTCTCCGCGGTAAATATCAAATGAAATATCATTAACCGCTTTGACAACACCACCACTCACGTCGAAGTGCTGCTTTACATTTTTTACTTCAATTAATTTCTCACGTTGTTTAGTCATGTTGTTCACCTGCTTTCATTTGAAGAATGCGTTTTTCAACGACTGCCGGTGGTTTTACTTCTGGAGCTTGCTCGTGAAGTAACCAAGTTGCCGCATAGTGTGTATCACTTACTTTAAATAAAGGTGGGTCCATTTCAAAATCAATTTTCAATGCCTGCGGGTTACGTGGTGCAAAAGCATCACCCTTTGGCGGTTTTAATAAGTCTGGAGGCGTTCCTGGAATCGCATATAGCTCGTCCTCTGCACCATCTAAGCTTGGCATAGATGCGATTAAGCCCCATGTGTATGGATGTTTTGGATTGTAGAAAATTTCATCAACAGTTCCAATTTCAACAACTTTACCAGCGTACATAACCGCAACTCGGTCTGCAACGTTTGCCACTACACCTAAGTCATGCGTAATGAAAATGATTGCTGCTTCTGTTTTTTGCTGAATGTCCTTCATAAGTTCTAAAATTTGCGCCTGAATTGTAACGTCTAGCGCTGTTGTCGGCTCATCGGCAATTAATAATTTCGGGTTACAAGCTAACGCCATCGCAATAACTACACGCTGTCTCATACCACCTGAGAATTGGTGAGGATATTGTTTTAAGCGCGCTTCTGGATTCGGAATACCTACAAGGTCGATTAATTCTAACGCAACTTTACGTGCATCTGCTTTACTCATCCCTTGGTGTTTAATAAGGCCTTCCATAATTTGATTTCCAATTGTCATCGTTGGGTTTAATGATGTCATTGGATCTTGGAAAATCATCGCAATATCTTTACCGCGTACTTGTTGCATTTCTTTTTCTGTTAGTTTCGTTAAGTCACGACCTTCAAATACGATTTCACCGTTTTTAATACGCCCTGGAGGATTCGGAATTAATCCCATTAACGCTTTAGAAGTAACTGATTTACCAGAACCAGATTCTCCTACAATCGCTAATGTTTCTCCTTTTTTCAAATCAAAAGTAACACCGCGTACAGCTTGTACTTCACCTGCATGTGTATCAAAGGAGACTTGCAAATCTTTTACCTCTAGCAATGTTTTCATTTTTACTTCTCCCCTCTTTTACTTACGCATTTTTGGATCTAACGCGTCGCGTAATCCGTCTGCAATTAAGTTGAATGCTAAGATTAACATACTGATGACAACCGCTGGGATGAACATCATATGTGGATACGTTTGAATTGATTTATAACCATCATTTACAAGAGAACCAAGTGATGCGAATGGTGGCTGAATACCTAGTCCGATGAAGCTTAAGAATGCTTCACCAAATACCGCTGTTGGAATTGTAAACATTGTCATTACGATAATTGGTCCCATTACGTTCGGAATTAAGTGCTTCACAATTAACTGTGTATTCGTTGCCCCTAATGTACGAGATGCTAATACATATTCTTGGTTTTTTAATTTTAGGATCTGTCCACGAACGATACGCGACATCCCTATCCAACCTGTAATTGCCATCGCAAGTGTAATTGACCAAATACCTGATCCCATAATGATTACCATTAAAATAACGATGATTAAGTATGGAATACCGTTAATGATCTCCATAATACGTTGCATAATATTATCTACTCTGCCGCCATAGAAGGCTGAAATACCTCCGTATGCAACCCCAATTACTAAGTCAATCGCTGCTGCTAAAAGAGCGATATATAATGATACTCGTGTACCTTCCCATGTTCTTGTCCATAAATCACGGCCAAGATCATCTGTACCAAACCAGAAGTACTCTTTAATATCACGTTTTTCATATTGGTCAACACCATATTGATCTGTACCGTCAAATGGTAGCCAATGAACATTTTCAATCACTGGAATTTTCGGTGGCATTTTCGCACGACCTAAATCCTGCTCTTTATAAGAATGCTTACTTACCATCGGTCCTAAAATTGCTAGTAGTACAATAAGCATTAATAATACGAAACCAAACATTGCACCTTTATGTTGGAACAAACGTCTTCTTACATCTTGCCAAAACGTTAAGCTTGGACGGGCAATGACTTCATTATCAACATTACTCTGATTTGCTGGTTGAAATAAATCTGGAGATAATTTTTGTACATCTTTCATCATTTTTTCCCTCCCGCTAAACGAATACGAGGATCAATAATTCCGTATAAAATATCGACAATGAAAATAACTAAGATGAAGATCGCACTATAGAAAATTGTAGTTCCCATAATAACTGTATAGTCATTCACTGTAATCGATTTAACGAATTGTTCCCCAAGTCCAGGTACAGCGTAAATTTGCTCAATAACTAGTGTCCCTGTAATTAATCCTGCAACCATTGGTCCTAAAATTGTTACAACTGGAATTAATGCGTTACGCAGTGCGTGCTTGATAATGATAACGCCTTGGCTAATTCCTTTCGCTTTCGCTGTTAAAATGTAGTCTGCTTGCATAACCTCAATTAACTCTGCACGAGCGAAACGTGCGATTGTTGCGATAACTGCCATCGATAAGGCAATTGTAGGCATTACTGTAAACTCCGGTCCTTTCCAGAATGCTACTGGGAACCAACCAAGTTTTACCCCTACGAAATATTGTAGTAATGCGGCGAATACGAATGAGGGTACCGACATCCCGAGTACGGAAATAATTGTCGCCCCATAATCGACCCACGTATTGTTACGAAGCGCCGCAACGATTCCTAAAATTAAACCGATAAATGTTCCTAATATAATCGCTTGTAAACCAAGTTGTGCTGATGGTCCAATACGATCCACAATCATATCTGTTACTGGGCGGTTATCATATTGGAATGATACCCCTAAATCACCTTTTGCTAAGTTACCTAAGTAACGTGCATATTGAACTGGTACCGGATCATTTAAACCATATTTTTCAAGAATGATTTCTTTTTGTGCCGGTGATAGCTTCTCCTGGTTTTTAAGCGGAGAACCCGGTAGTAATTTCATCAAAAAGAAAGTCAGTGTAGTAATTAAAAATAATGTCAAAGCCATGTACACGAAACGTTTTAATACATAACGTCCCATAGTCAAGCACCTCCCCGTTTTTCTCAAAAGCAATAAGATAGTTTAAAATATTCTTACTTTTATTTTTTTAAAATAAGAGCATATGCCCATCATAGGCATATACCCTTGTAAACGATGGAAAAAAGATTATTTTTGTTCAACAGATGCCCATTTGTAAGTTAATTTACCACCATAGTTAATTGGGATAATATCTTTTACGGCACCTTTTACCACATATGCTGAACCTTTTTGGAAGATCGGAGCAATAACTGCATCCTCTTTAATTAATATTTTCTCTACTTCTAAAAGGTTGTTCCAGCGAGCTTGTAAATCTTTTGTATCTGTTTTTGCTTTTAGAATTAGCTCATCATATTTCGGATTAGAATATCCTGTTTTATTTTGTGAACCATTCGTAACAAACATATCTAAATATGAGACTGGATCTGGGAAGTCTGGACCCCAAATACCAAACGCCATATCATATTCTTGAGAGTCTTCTAACTTATTTTTTTGTGCGAATGGCTGCTGTTTAATTTTGATCGTTAAACCAGGTAAGTTCTTTTCCATCTCACCTTTTAAGAATTCGCCAATTTTTTTCGCATCTTCATTATCGAAGCTTAAGAATTCTAGTTCAATTTTATCAGTGCCAAGCTCTTTCTTTGCTGTTTCCCAAAGTTTTTTCGCTTCTTTTGAATCCGTTTCAACTAGATTTCCATTTTCAGCACGGAAGTCTTTTTTATTCGGACCTTCAGCGAAATCTTTTCCAACAAATCCGTAAGCACCGATTGCGCCGTTGTTTAAAATAACTTTTGCAATGTTATCACGGTCAAAGGACATTGAAATTGCTTTTCTTAAGTTTTTATTACTCAAATACTTATTATTTTGATTGAATCTTAAGTAGGCAACTCCAGCTTCTTGTCGTGTTTGGAACTCTGGAGTTTGTCTAAATTTATCAACAAATTCCGATGTTAGAGCCGCACGATCAATCGAATTTGTCTCATATAAATTTACATCAGTCGATGTATTTTTCACAATATTGAAATTTATTTCTTCGATTTTAACCGTCTTGTTATCCCAATATGATGGGTTCTTCTTAAATTGGAAGCTTTGTTCATGTTTCCAATCACTCATAACGAATGGCCCGTTATATAATGTTGTATTTGCCTCTAAACCAAACTTATCACCTTGTGATTTCACAAAGTTCTCATTTAGTGGGTAGAACACCGGATAAACCGTTAAATCAATAAAGTAAGGAACGGGATTGTCTAATTCCACTTCTAATGTATAATCATCAATCGCCTTTACACCTAATTGGTCAGCAGGTAATTCTTTTTTATGAATTTTTTCTGCATTTTTAATATCGAACATAATGTATGAATACGTCGCTTTTGTATCTGGATTTACTGCTCTTTTCCATGAATACACAAAGTCTTTCGCTGTTACAGGTTCCCCATTCGACCATTTCGCATCTTTTCTTAATTTAAATATGTATTTCTTCCCATCATCTAGCTTTTGGACATCTTCAGCAATCCCAGGCATTCTCTTTTGATCTTTGCCAGTACGATATAAACCTTCCATCGTATTATTTAATGCTGTTGAAGATGCAGAATCTGATGCTAACGATGCATCCATTGATGGAATTTCAGATAACTCTGTTAAATTAATAATCTGTTTTCCGTTACTACTACTAGTAGTGTTTTCTTTTCCTTTTGCTTTAGCGTCCTCTTTCTGGTAGCTACACGCGCCAAGCAACATACTTGCAGTTAAAGTTGATGCAAGTAATAACGGTATCTTTTTCTTCATGTTGTGTTGCCTCCCCTAATTGCACTTACTGTACCCTCACTTGTAGAAAAGTAGAATTGAAAGAATAATCTCCAAGTTTCTACAATTTTCATTATACATATAATATGACGATTGTGAATATAGTTTTTTGTTTTTTTGTTAAAATTTTTAATAAAATGTTTATATTTTTAATTTTTTGTAAAGGGATACGTTAACATTGCTACCATCATCTTGAAATTAGAACCTCAATTGCGTATAATTTTCAAAAAATTATTTATATTACTTATTATAACTTTTATAGTATAATAA
>NZ_JBFPJH010000017.1:0-32991 GCF_040838255.1 Bacillus sp. C30
AAAAGGAAGCACGTGAAGCCGAGGCTAAAATGTTAGTTGAAACAGAAACTAACTCCAGTTTAACTTTTGCTCAAGTTGCGGATAGTTATTTTGATTGGTATTGCCAGAGGAGGAAGCAGTCTTCTATAAGCGTAATTAAGAATATTATCTATAATCATTTACTTGACGAATTTGGTGGAATGAAAATAGACCACATTACTGCTAAACACGTTATGGATTATCAAAATAAAATTATCCATAAATATGCAGCAGATTATTTAAAAAAAATCCATACCGTACTATCATCAATATTTAATTTCGCAATAAAATTTCACGGTTCAACGATTAATCCAGCCAAAATAGCTGGAAACTTTGAAAAGGAAGCGAATAAACGCATGAACTTTTGGGAATTTGAAGAATTTAAACAATTCCTCCGAAGCGTAAATGATCCTCTATACAAAGCTTTCTTTTCAGTATTGTATTATAGTGGGGCACGAAAGGGCGAATTATTAGCTTTAACTTGGTCAGATATCAATTTCAAAGAACAAACCATTGATATCAATAAAACAAGCTATAATAGACAAATTACAAAACCTAAAACTAAAGCATCTAACAGAATCATAATGTTACCTACACATATCATTGGTTTATTAAAGGACTTACATAACCACACTTCTAATAAAGTGCCTCTAAAAGATGATTATGTTGTATTTGGAGAATTTTATGCTAGCATTGCCATTGCTACACTCCATGTAAAATATGATGCATATGTTGCTGCTTCTGGTGTCAAAAGAATTCTACTTCATGAATTCAGACATTCTCATGCATCTTATTTAATAAACAAAGGCGTAAGCCCCCTTATGGTAGCCCAACGTCTAGGTCATTCAGATGTCGCAACGACCTTGAATACTTATAGCCACCTATACCCATCTAAACAAGCAGAAGTGGTTGCATTTATGGAGAATGACTTGTTATAATTGTTACTAAAATGTGACCATGGTTGCATAAAGATGCTATTTAACAACCTTTGCTCAGACTAACGTAATCGGTTCATCTTTCACCGTAAACAAAGTTAAGTTTGCAATATCGCCTTCTTGAATACGACCAAGCTCTGGTTTCTTAAGCCACTCTGCTGCATTTTTCGTCACCGCATCAATTACTTCTTCTAGCGGATAACCTAAGTAAAGGAATTTCGAAAGAACGTGAGCCATACTATACACTGGACCGTGTATACGATTCTTCCGGTAAATATCTGTACTAATCGTATTAAAAGCAATATCGTAACGCTTCGCCGCCTCTGCTACTTTAAAAGAAAAACTAGCATTACCGTGACCAACATCTAAATGAACACCGCGTTTCACTGCATCTAACAACACAGATATCGGTTTTCCTTCTTCATCAAATAAATTATTTTCTTTCCCGTTTAAGTAATGTGTAATGACATCATCTTTTTCTAAAAGAGGTACAACTTCCTCTATACGCGGAGGAGCTGAACCGATATGTACCATAATCGGTAATGATGTTTCACGGGATAAAGAACGCGCTACGTGCAGCGGTTCAATTCCGCTATCACAAACGACACTTTTACTCATTCTCGCTTTTAATCCAACGATTACATCTTTATACTTTTCTACTGCATCTATTACTTTCTCTTTATCTATCCATTCCATATTGGATAATTCATCAATTCGTTTCAAACCGATGCGAGAAATATTTAAAAAGGCAAATAAATTCGTTTTTGCCTGTTCTCTACTTTGTACTAAATCTGCGATACGATCAGCTCCGCAGCTTCCCGCATCAACAATTGTCGTTACCCCTTGCTTAACGCCAATTTCATCTACCTCATCGCCATACGGATCAAACTCTGGAAAAGCATGAACGTGCAAATCAATCCATCCACTCGATACGTAAGTACCTGAGTAATCAAGAACCTTTCCACCCTCGCCAGCACCAGCTTTCGTCACCTGTGCGATTTTATTATTTTCAATTACAATGTCAATCTCTTCCCCGTTCACACGTTTCACATTACGTAGCACGAATCGTTCTGTCATTGTATTTCCACCCTTTTCTATAAGAAGCCACAAGAATACGCTTACATTAAAGTTTCATTTTATATCTCTTTCACATATTTAGAGTATCATGAAAAAAAAGAAAAGTAAATATAACGTTATAATGTTTAATGGTAAATAAAAAAACAATCCACAAAATGTTGATAGTACAGGAAATTATATCAATGATTCGACAAGGAATATCGATTTACCGACAAAAAACGGCAATCTATTTCTTATATGCCAAAAGACTGACCCAAAACGGACCAGCCTTTTTCTCTATTCTTGAACCGTCACAATAACCCCGTCCATATTGTTCCCCGAAATTTCATACTGCTTATTCACCGGAACATTCACGTTCATACGATCTGAAACTTTATAATAAGAAACCGTATATTTCTTACCTTCAACCTCCGTTGAAACTTCTTTTTCCTCTTTTAAGAAGTCCAAATATTCCTCTAACGTAATCTTCTTTTTTTGCATAATTGCGCTATGTGGTAAGCCGACATAACGTATGTGCCACGGCTCATATTGAATGCCCGTAATATCACTTTTATTTTTCGGATAACGTAAAACAAATCCGTGCTTCCATACGTTCTCTTCAATCCATTTTCCTTCAGGAGCTTTCTCCATTTTCTTTTGAGTAGACCCAACGTCGAGTGATAACCCTAAATTATGTTCACTATATCCTGCTGGAAGTGCATAATCAGATCCCATTTCTTTATATAATTTACTTTGTTCTTGAAAATCTCGGTAACCGCTACTCATTAAGAAATGCTGTACTCCATCTTTCCCAGCTGCATCGACAACGTTCAAAAACTTTTTTACAACACCCTTTGATAAGCGAAGATTTCTATCAAATATTACATAGCCTCTTACTAATTCACTATTGTGATTTACATTTACAATATCGGACCTAACACTATCTTTTTTAACCGGATAATCTTTATTAACTAATAATAGATCACCTTTATAAATTTGTTCCTCTGTAACCTCTATCTTTTCAGTGTTCGCGGCTTTTACTTTGTAATCTTTTTCTGCAATTTTAACATCGATCTCCTTTTGAAATACTGGTGATATATAAAAGCCTACACATGCTGTACATACTATAAAAAGAGAAATAAATACCCACTTTTTCATTTCTAGTTCCTCCTTAACGTAACTTACGTATAGAATAGAAAAAACTATTAAAATAAAAAGTGGGGTAAAGTTTAAATTTTTATTAAATTGCTTTGCTCTCTTCTTTTGGTAATCTCACTTCAAATATCGTTCTAATTACGTTACTTTCAGCAGAGATTGTCCCATCATGCTGTTCGATAATATTTTTTGCGATAAATAGCCCAAGGCCTGTTCCGCCCTGTTGCTCTGACCTCGCCTTATCACCTGTATAAAACATATCAAATAAATATGGTAAATCTTCTTCTGGAATGCTATCGCCGTAATTAATAATTTGTACAACTACCTCTTCATGATCAATATATCCGTTCACATCAACAAACTTTCCATCGTATCCATAGCGAATCGCATTCGTTAAAAGATTTTCAAATACTCGAGCTAACAATTTCCCGTCACCGTTAATAGGTAAATGCGAATCCATATTCAATCTCGCTTCTAAACCTTTTTTTTCTAATAACGGATATAATTCTTCATCTAACTGTATAAGTAATTCACTTATATCAATTGGTCTTTTTTCAATTTGCAACATGCCATAATTCATTCTCGTTATTTCAAATAATTCATCAATTAAGATTTCAAGCCTTTCGGATTTCGTAAAAGCAATTGTGGAAAAATGTTTAATTTGTTCCTTCGTCAAATTCTCATCTTTAAGAATTAAATCTAAATACCCTAAAACAGATGTTAGCGGCGTTCTTAAATCATGAGCTAAGTTGACAATGAGCTGATCTTTACTACTTTCCGCAAAGTCTCCTCGTTCAACCGCTTCTTTTAATTTTTCACTCGCTACATTAATTTCGCGTGCGATATATCCAAACTCATCATTTGATGAAACACGAACTTGATTTGAAAAATCTCCGTTCGCAAGATGATGAATCCCGTTCGAAATCTCATCAAAATATTTTAAATACGGTCTAGTAAGGAAGAAGAAAAACATAATGGACAGAGGAATAAATACAATTAAAAAGAAATTAATGTCCCCAATTTGTCTTACCATTGAACGAAATTGGGCTAAAGGATCCTCATAACGAACTGCTAATTTATAATAGAGACGTAGCCCCTCATAAATTAAATACGTTACGCCACCAGCTAATATCATACTTAACGCAAATAGCATAATCATCTTCGAGCGAAAGCTTCTCATCGTTTTAGCCATTGAAAGTATAACCTACCCCCCACACTGTTTTTATTAACTTATCCTTTCTTTTATCTTCCCCAAGCTTTTTTCGCAAAGTACGGATATGTACCATAACTGTATTTCCACTTTCGTAATACCCTTCAGCCCATACTTGCTGAAAAATATTTTCCACACTGTACACTTTCTTCGGATGACTTGCTAATACATATAAAATATCAAATTCTTTTGGTGTTAATTCAATTGGCTCTCCGTACACATTTACTGTTCTTCGCTCAGGATCAATAGCGACTCCGCCTATTTCTAAAGCAGATTTATTCTCCGCTACTTTCGGCTGATTTAACGTAAGAAATCTACGCAGTTGTGCATTTACACGTGCAACTAATTCAATCGGTGTAAAAGGTTTCGTCATATAATCATCTGCGCCTAATACAAGACCTGTCACTTTATCAAAATCAGATGTTTTCGCACTTAAGAAAATGATTGGCATGTGGTGCTTGCCGCGAATCTGCCTCGTCACTTCATATCCATCCATTTTCGGCATCATAATATCTAAAACCACTAAGTCAATTGGCTGCGTTTGAATAATATGCATGGCTTCTTCTCCATCAGCTGCTTTAACGACGTGGTAACCCTCTTTTTCTAAATGTATCTCAATTAAATCAGCAATTTCCGCTTCATCATCAGCTATTAAAATTGAAATGCGCTTCATTTTAGTCCCCCTACTTTATTCTGTTTTCATACGCTCGATTTTAAACTAGTCTATCCAATTTGTACAATAAGAAAAGGCTACTCATAAGAGTAACCTTGATAAATGAAATTATATCGGCAATTTTCAAAATATATCAACTGTAATTTAAATTATATCAGCGATTTTTTAAATATATCGACTTACCGACAATTAACGACAAAATCATCCCGCTATTTGCAGGTAGTCAGTACTAATAAAAGCTCCCATTCATCGCTCAAAAATAATCCGCTGCTTTGTTATTTCTTCCAACCTGCCTCGATCTACTTCATACTCACGTTCAATACTTTGCGGTACCCTTACTTTTCCGCCTTCAAGCATCACTTCCGGTGAAATGATATCCCTCTCCCAATGTCTACTAGAAGCAGATATATCTCCAGGAATCGTAAAGTTTGGCAATGAAGCGAGTGCAACATTTTGAGCTCGTGAAATCCCCATTTCTACCATGCCACCGCACCAAACTGGTATGTTATGCTCCATACAATAATTATGGATTTGAACGGACTCTGTTAATCCGCCCACTCGCCCTGGTTTAATATTAACGACGCGGCAACTGCCAAGTGTAATCGCAACACGTGCGTCTTCTAAACTATGGATGCTTTCATCTAAACAAATCGGTGTTTCAATTTTTTTTTGCAACTGTGCATGATCCAGAAAATCGTAATCCGCTAACGGTTGTTCAATCATCATAAGTTGGAATTCATCTAGTCGTTTCAACTTCTCCGTATCCGCTAATGTATAAGCTGAATTTGCATCAGCCATTAACGGGATGTTCGGAAACTCTTTGCGAATTTCTTTCAGTAATTCGTAATCATGTTCTGGCTTTATTTTCACTTTAAAGCGCTCGTATCCTTCTTCCGCGTACTTCTCGATTTGTTTTAACATAATGGGAATTGTATTGATCCCAATCACAACGCCGACTTCAATTTCAGACCTATTTCCGCCAAGCAATATCGCTAACGACTGCTTTTGACGCTTCGCATATAAATCCCAAACAGCACCTTCAATTCCGGCCTTTGCCATTCGGTTTCTCTTTATATGTTTGAACAAAGACGGTACTTCATTCGGATGAGAGATTTCAGCTTTCAATAAATCTAGTAATAAAAAATCCTGAAGTACATGCAGCGCTGTCTTCACCGTTTCTTCCGTATACCACGGTTCAGAAAATGCAACGACTTCACCAAAACCAATGTATCCATCTGTATCTTCTAATTCAATGACGATACTTTCACGCTTTTCATAAGTCCCGTAACTTGCCGCAAACGGGATAATGAGCGGCATTTCCGTTATATAAAGTGTCGCTTTTTTTATTTCCACCTACATCTCCTCCACTAATTGTCTTAACTCTCGTCTTAACAATTTCTTCGAAGCATTTCGTGGTAATTCCTCTAAGAAATATGCTTTCTTCGGCACTTTATATTTCGCTAATTTCTCTTCGCAAAAACGAAGAATTTCTTCTTCTGTTACGTCTCCACTTTTTACAACAAAAGCAGCTGGTACTTGTCCCCAACTTTCGTCAGCCATACCGATAACACCCGCTTCTGCTACCGCCGGATGAGAGAGCAATACTTCTTCAATTTGAGCTGGATATATATTTTCTCCGCCAGAAATAATTAAATCACTGCGGCGATCTAATACGTATAAAAATCCTTCTTCATCTAAATAACCGAGGTCACCAGTATGAAGCCATCCATTTCTGATAGCCTCATGCGTCGCATCTTCACGGTTAAAGTAGCCACCTGTTACGTTCGGTCCTTTTACTACAATTTCTCCTTCAGCACGGGGCGGCACAACTACGCCGTCTTTTTCAATACGAAGCTGACACTGAAATAGTGGTTTTCCGGCTGATCCTACTTTCGTTAACATGTAATCTGCTGTTAACGTACAAATTTGCGATGATGTTTCTGTCATACCGTACGTTTGATACACAGGAATTCCTTTTTCCACACATGTTTCTAATAACGGCTTCGGTGCTGGTCCTCCCCCAAGTAACATGCATCGTAAAGAAGATGGATATGTACCTTCGCCAAGTCGTTCTAATAAATCTGTTAGCATTTTAGAAACGACAGAAATAATCGTAACGCCTCTCGTTTGAAGTGCTTTATGAATAAAATTAGCATCATATTTTGGAACGAGTAAAATGCGCATACCGTACATAATATTTTTCATTAAAAGAGATAACCCACCAACGTGGAACATTGGCATACAAGCTAACCAACAATCATCATCACGAAGCCCTAAATTAAGCGAAGAACCGACTGCACTTGCCCAGTGGTTACCGTACGTTAAAACAACGCCTTTCGGTTTCCCTGTCGTCCCTGACGTATAAATAATTGTCATCGCTTCTTCTAAAGAGAATTCTTCTTGTATAAATGCTTCCGCCTTCGGTCCTTGCATCACTTCAGCAAATGAACATACTGGAACATTTTCCGTCTCAAACTCTTGATCCGTCACTAAACAAACAACTTCCGCATCATCCATTTGCCAAAGTAGCTCTTCTCTTGAAAGACGCGTATTTAAAAGCACAGCTACTGCACCTATGTAAGATAGGGCGTGAATAACTGTAATCATCTCCATACCATTTTTCATCAGAACAGCCACCTTTTGCGCCCGCTTCACTCCTACATGTGAAAGGTGTTCACAAACAGATACTACTTTTTCATGCAGCTGCACGAAAGTAACCTTCTCCTCTTCAATTTCAATTGCAGTGCGATCAGGTGTTAAAAATGCACGTTGCATTAACCAATTCGGCATCGTCTCCATCACTCATTCTCCTTTCATGAAAGAAAGAGACCTGATATGACATCAAGTCTCTTAGTTGTTTTGTTTCCGGTGTGATCTTTTGGGAGCGTCTCACATTGTGTGCGAGCCGCTTCCGCTTTTGATCTCATCCAGCTGCGCCTCCTAGCCCCTTCCGTCTAAGAACCTTCCGCACGAGAAAGTAAAAAACACTTTCTGTGCGAAAGAACCTTAGCCTACGGGGCTAAACAGTCGGCTCCGCTTTTAAAACATCCAGCTACAGCGGCTAGAACAGTCGGTCGTTTCACGCCTTCCTACGAGGCAAAAAGCGCCTCTACGTCAGGAGTTCCAACGCCCTCTTGTTCTAAGCGAGCCGCTTCCGCTTTTGGTTTCATCCAGCTACAGCGGCTAGAATGTTCGGTGGCTTCACTTCTTCCTACGAGGCAAAAAGCGCCTCTTTGTCAGAAGCTCCATCCCCCTCACATTCTAAGCGAGCCGCTTCCGCTTTTGGTTTGATCACGGGAAACGAGGGAATTGACCGAAGTCCGGAGTGCGTTTTTCTTTGAACGCGTCGCGGCCTTCTTTTGCTTCGTCAGTTGTGTAGTACAATAACGTTGCGTCTCCAGCTAGTTGTTGAATACCAGCTAAACCGTCTGTGTCTGCGTTGAATGCAGCTTTTAGGAAACGAAGTGCCATTGGGCTGTTTGCTAAAATTTCTTGTGACCATTGTACTGTTTCTGCTTCAAGTTCTTCTAATGGTACTACTGTGTTTACTAAGCCCATATCAAGTGCTTCTTGTGCACTATATTGACGGCATAGGTACCAAATTTCACGAGCTTTCTTATGGCCTACCATACGAGCTAAATAACCAGCTCCGTATCCACCGTCAAAGCTTCCTACTTTAGGACCTGTTTGTCCGAATACAGCGTTGTCTGCAGCGATTGTTAAGTCACATACGATATGAAGTACGTGTCCACCACCGATTGCATAACCTGCTACCATTGCGATAACTGGTTTAGGGATTGCGCGAATTAGACGTTGTAAGTCTAATACGTTTAAACGTGGGATTTGGTCGTCACCTACATAGCCACCATGACCGCGAACTTTTTGGTCGCCGCCAGAACAGAATGCACGTCCACCTTCACCTGTTAAAATGATAACGCCAACATTTGCATCATCACGAGCGTGTGCAAAAGCATCGATTAACTCCATTACCGTTTTAGGACGGAATGCATTATGTACTTCAGGGCGGTTAATCGAAATCTTTGCGATGCCATTGTATGTTGAATAAATAATATCTTCGTAATTGCCTTCTTTTACCCATTCAATAGTCATTACTATTACCTCCTTTTATATTTCTGATCTCCGCTATAAGTGCAACTTCCTTCTTGCTGAAAAAAGTATCACTGCATAGTTTTTAGAAATCCCTTTACTATTGTATCAAACTTTTCCGGTTGTTCCACATGAATTGCATGGCCAGCCCCATCAATTTTGACAAATTTCGCATGAGGGATGCATTTTTCGATGTTTTTTAATAGGCGAAAGAACTTTTCATCGCTTTCTCCATTCAGTAAAAGGACAGGCATTTTTAGGTTTTGCAATTCGTTCCACCATGAAGGTTGAGCCCCTGTTCCCATGCCGCGAAGACTATTTGCAAGTCCTTTTGGATTATTAGCAAGTCGTTCTTTTCGCACCGCTTCTTTTACGTTTTGCACTAAACGTTTTTGCGTTTCAAATAGCGGAATATTTTCCCACATCGATACAAAACTTCGGATGCCTTCTTGCTCAATTTTATCGGCAAGTCGTTCATCTTTTTCCTTGCGTTCTTTTCGCTCCTTTGCACTCTCAAGTCCAGCTGTACAGTTTTCTAAAAGAAGCGAACGCACATATTCTGGATATAAGCATGCCATCGTAATCGCAAGTCTACCACCCATTGAATAGCCAAGTATGTGCGCATTTTCAATATGAAGATAATCCAGTAGTTCTTTCATCTGCAGTGCCACATTTTGAATATCATAATGCGTCACATCTTCAGGACTTTCCGTTTTCCCGTGTCCAACAATGTCTACTAGAATGACTTGAAACTGCTCGCTCCAAGAAGGAATAAAGGAACCCCACGTTTCCATGCTTCCCGTAAAACCATGAAGAAGTAGAAGTGGTTCCCCGCTTCCGGCTACTTCATATTCATACGATACACCTTGCAATGTTACTTTCATTTTGATTCACCTTGCAAAGATGTAGTAATAACGTCCATTGTTTTTGCCCATAGTTCACGATGTAATTTCAAGTTTTCTTCGCGATTCGTACAAATTTCCACAACGTGTAATCCATTCGTTTTCGTTCCAGTTTGTACTTCTTCTCGGAAGTTTTCCCAACCATTTACACGGCTAAATGAACCACCATACATTTTGACAACATGTTCATAATCAAGCCCAATTGGTGTTCCAAATAATGATTCGAAATGTTCCTTTTTCTCGTATTGTGGTAAGAATGAGAAAATACCTCCACCATCATTATTTACAACAACAATCGTTATATTTAACTCATGTAGTTTCGCGGCTAATAGTCCGTTTAAATCGTGATAAAATGATAAATCACCGATTACTAATACGAGCGGATCACAAATAATACTCGCTCCTAAAGCTGTTGAAATGATTCCATCAATACCATTTACACCGCGGTTCGCCATTACTTGAATGTTTTTATCCGATGTGAAGAAAAATGAATCGGTATCGCGAATTGGCATACTATTACTCGCAAATAACGTTGCCCCTTCTGGTAATACACTTACAATATCCGTAATTACTTTTCCTTCAAATGCCGTTTCATATGTTTCCATCTCACGAAGTGTTTCTCTCGTTTTCTCGTTTATATGTTTCCACATTCCGAACCAATCATTCTTTTTCATAACTGGCATTTTCTCTAGTAATGCTCTGCAAAATTCACTGTCACTAGCTTGTACAACTTCTGTCGCAACTAGAGCTGGATCTCTCCATTGTCCAGATTCATCGACAACGATATGAACAGCTTTCGTTTGTTTTTTGATGAACTGCGTTAATGCTTTAGAGACAGGCATTCCTCCGAAACGAATTAAAACATTCGGCTTCCACGTTTCTTTTAACAATTCATTTCGTAAAAATGTATCGTAACAATCTATAACCATCGTTTTATCATGATTACCACTACGGAGGTTAGAAAGTGGATCTGCTAAAATTGGATACCCTGTTTTCTCAGCTACTTTCATAACAACTTCTGTTATTTCTGGATGACTGCCGTCTCCACAAATAATAAGCCCCTTTTCCATATGTGAAAGGCGCCCTACAAGAGAATCTACATATTCACTCGGCATCGTCACGTTCCCTTGCTGAACTACTCCTGTATATTCACCACGCCCTTTATCCCATAAACTTTCTAATGAGAAATCCGGTATAAGCGGCTCGCGAACTGGAAAATTAAGATGAACAGGTCCTTGCGGCGCTAGAAGTGCGCTTGCTATCGTACGCTGCGTTGTCATTCGAGCGTAATGATACATTGCTTCACTCGCTTCAGGAAGTGCCATCTCTGTAAATTGCTTCACAAAAGTACCGTATAAATTAAATTGATTCATCGCCTGTGGTGCACCCACATCTCTTAATTCATGCGGCCTATCCGCTGTTAATACGATAAGCGGCACTCGTGAATGAAACGCTTCACATACAGCTGGATAATAGTTCGCTGCTGCCGTCCCTGACGTACATAATAGCGCAACAGGACGTTTTTTTGCTTTCGCAATACCGAGCGCAAAAAATCCTGCTGATCTTTCGTCTACATGTAAATATGTTTTCATTCCTTCATGTTGTTCCATTAGTAAGGCAATCGGCGTTGACCGTGAGCCAGGACTAATGACAACATCACATACATTTAGACGCGTCAGTTCGTCCACGAACGCGCCTAAATAATATGATAATGCTTCTATATGATTGTTCATTTCATTAATTCCTCCAAAGCACCAAGCATCGGTCTAAACTTCAAACTTGTTTCTTCATATTCAAGCTGCGCTACTGAATCAATTACGATACCACAGCCGGCAAACAAGGATGCCTTCTCGCCATTTAATAATCCGCAGCGAAGTGCAACCGCAAATTCACCATTTCCTTCATCATCTATAAAGCCAATTGGTGCACCATATAATCCTCTATCTAAAAGCTCTACATCACGGATTAATTTCAACGCCTCATGACGAGGTGTACCACCAAGAGCTGGTGTTGGATGTAATTCTTCTACCATCGTTAAAAGACTTGCATCACCTTTTGCTTCTACTGGCGTATATAAATGGATTAAATTTTTCGTCGTTAATAAGCCTGGGCTCTCCGGAATATTAACAGATTCGCAATGCTCACTTAGCACACCTCGAATCATGTTAACTACATAACCGTGTTCAGCCAAATTCTTTTCATCATGAAGAAGCGTCTCACCATTTTGTTTACTTTCTTCTATAGAATTGCCATGACCAATTGAACCAGCAAGGCACATCGATGTGAACTTCTCGCCTTCTTTTCGAATCAATCGCTCAGGTGTCGCCCCTAAGAAGCATGCTCCTTTATAATCAAAAGAAAATACGTAACAATCCGGTTGCCCAATGCGAAGCGCTTCTAAAACAAGAACGGAATCAATATGCTGATCCATCGTTAATTTTAGCTCCCTTGCTAATACAACCTTCTGCACGTTCCCTTGCTTCATTTCATCTTGCACTTTTCCAATCGCGTTCATCCAGCCAATCGGATCAACTTCTACTTTAGAAGTAACTGTTAATTTTGATCCTACTAGTGCACATTTACTCTCTTGTAAAATTCTCTCTTCTACAGAAATAATTTCGTTATAAAGAGTTTCTGCACAATCTTCAGCTGAAACGAACTGATTAATCGTTAACCACGCCTTTTCATTTTTTACAGTTAATAAAAATGCTGGTAGTGAAAATGTGGTATCATCAAATTCTTTCCAAAGATTCGTTTTTTCTTTTTCTTGGTCAAATGAAAATCCACCAAATAAAAGAGGACCTGTTCCAAATTCGTATCCTTCTCTTTGTACGAATGCTTTCTCTTTTACTTTATCCCACTCGTCACGAGCAGTTTGAAAGCGTTTGTGAGAAGAATTTGCTATAGTGAAAACAGAGCCAATTCCAGCAAATATTACATGCTGAGCTGGGTCTGCAAAATAACATCTATTTTCGAATGCGATCCTTTTTCCTGCTGCATAAAACAGAAGTGGATCCACCCAATCTATTTGTTTTACAAAACTAACTAATGTTTTTTCATCAGTCGTACGCTTAATAGCTGTAACAAGAACTTCTTGTAAGCCTTTTCGTTTCGTTTGAATCACAATTGTCTCCCCCCTATGGGCGAAAAATAGTCATAATTACGCTTGATTTTAAGATACACCTCAAAGGAAAGGCCTGTCAACGTTTAGCATTTCTGAGAAATTCACCTTCTCTTCCTAGAAAATAAACGTTGACACTAAATGATGCTTTTTCTACACTTAATTGTGTACAATATGTGACCAAGGAGGATTCAACATGGAAATGAACGTCGAAACGAATTCCTCTCCTACGGCGCCAAAGCCAAGTAAACAAACAGGCTGGCGAATTTGGTGGAGTTTATTACGTCCCCATACATTAACAGCAGCTTTCGTTCCTGTTTTCATCGGAACAGCTTTTGCAATGCAGGTCGGAGGTATAAATCAAATACATCTTCCTCTTTTCTTTATGATGCTTCTTGCTTGCCTTCTCATTCAAGCAGCAACGAACATGTTTAATGAATACTTTGATTATAAAAGAGGACTCGATCATGAAGGTTCAGTTGGAATCGGAGGTGCTATCGTCCGCGATGGCATTAAACCAAAAACCGTGCTTAACTTAGCATTCGGATTTTTAGGCATCGCAACGCTATTAGGTGTTTATATTTGTATGAACTCTAGCTGGTGGCTTGCTGCAATCGGTCTTGTTTGTATGGCCGTAGCTTACCTTTACACTGGTGGCCCCATTCCAATTGCGTACACACCATTTGGAGAGCTAACAGCAGGATTATTTATGGGTGTCATTATTATTGGTATTTCATTCTTTATCCAAACAGGGACAGTAACATCAGAAGTGATTTTATTATCTATTCCAAGCTCCATTTTAATTGGTGCAATTTTACTATCTAACAATATTCGTGATTTAGATGGTGATAAAGAAAATGGTCGTAAAACGTTAGCAATTCTCGTCGGACGCGAAAGAGCCGTTGGTGTACTTGCTTCTATGTTTATCGTTGCCTACATTTGGACAATCGCTTTAATCATCGTTAACATCGTATCACCATGGATGCTTATCGTATTCTTAAGTGTACCGAAAGCATTTAAAGCGACGAAAGGATTTATCGGCAAAAGCATTCCAATGGAAATGGTACCTGCGATGATTTCAACAGCAAAAACAAATACAATTTTCGGTCTCCTAATGGGAATCGGATTATTGCTTGGATACTTCCTATAGAAAGGAGCTGCTTATGCGGCTCCTTTTTTCATATACCGACTTCCCGGCTGAAATTCATCTCATAATTCCTACTCTCAACGCTCATACTATGTAAAGAAACTGAATTGTAGGAAGGTGGACGACTATGTTAACTCCACAACAAATAAATCAATTTAAATCTATTCTAGAAAAACAACAGCAAGAAGTTGAACAAACGATACAAACTCATGAAGATGAAAACCGTGCATCTGAACGTGATTCAGTAGGAGAATTGTCTAGCTATGACAACCATCCAGGTGATATGGCTACAGAATTGTACGAACGTGAGAAAGATTTCGGACTCATCGAATTTTGGCATAAACAGTTAGAAGATACGAAACATGCTCTGCAAAAAATTGAAGCTGGTACGTACGGAATTTGCGAAGTGTCTGGTGAGGAAATTCCATTTGAAAGATTAGAAGCAATGCCAACTGCTACAACGTGTATTCAGCACACTACAAATAAATTAGATATGAAGGCGCGCCCAGTTGAAGAAGAGGTGCTAGATTCTTCGTTTCACAAGCACGACGAAGATCATTCTGTAGAGTACGATGCTGAAGATGCTTGGCAAGACGTCGCAAATTACGGAACATCAGAAACACCATCCGATTTAGAAAGACAGGATTCAAAAAACTATAATGGCATGTACGTAAATAGTGAAGAAAATGTTGGGTATGTAGAGGATTTCGAAAACTTTATTGGAACAGATATGTATGGAAAAAACCCACAAGTTTTCGCAACAGAAGAACATGAAGAATATGAAGAATATGAACAATTGCTTGATGACTTTGAAGAACGCACCTTTAAAGGTGAATTATCTTCAGATGAGTCTGGTTCTAAAGCATAAAAAAAGCATTCCGAAATTCGGAATGCTTTTTTTCGCTAGCTAATTAGTTTTTTGTAACGTTAGCTGCTTGTGGTCCGCGGTTTCCATCAACGATTTCGAAAGAAACTTCTTGACCTTCTTCTAAAGTTTTGAAGCCGTCGCCTTGAATAGCTGAGAAATGTACGAATACGTCTTCTCCGCCTTCAACTTCGATGAAGCCAAAACCTTTTTCGCCGTTAAACCATTTAACTTTACCTGTTTGCATGTCATGTACCTCCTAAATAAAAATGAAACTATGAATCCACATGAAAAGGTGGATATAAAGGACATGAATGTATAACAAGCTTACAGCCTTTAATACAACGTGCTTTATTTCCGTACCACATTATGTAGCTCAATAGTGTTCTCACTATATCATGCTATATCAAAAACGTCAAATGAGAACACTTTCGTCCCATCGTTTTTTATAATCCTAGTATAACCTTAAATTCTCATTCTATTTTTATTCAAAAATTAACAAAACTACAGTATTCTAATTCCTTTGATTTCTGTACAATATAATTACTACATATGATGAGGTGAAAAAATGCAAGCACATGAAATCGAGTATAAATTATATGGCGATGATATGCAGTTTGTTGAAATTGAATTGGATCCAGAAGAAAGCGTTGTCGCAGAGGCTGGCGCAATGATGATGATGGAAGATCATATCGAAATGGAAACGATTTTCGGTGATGGTTCTGGACCATCTAATGGTCTATTCGGTAAATTAATGGGCGCAGGTAAACGTCTCGTTACGGGTGAAAGTATGTTTATGACTGTATTTACAAATACAGGTCATGGCAAACGACACGTATCATTCGCCGCTCCTTATCCTGGAAAAATTATTCCTGTTGATTTAACAGAATATCAAGGAAAAGTAGTCTGCCAAAAAGATGCATTTCTTTGTGCCGCAAAAGGTGTTTCTATCGGAATTGAGTTTACTAAAAAAATAGGAACTGGTTTCTTCGGTGGTGAAGGTTTCATCATGCAGAAACTTGAAGGTGATGGTCTAGCTTTCATGCATGCAGGCGGAACTGTATATAAGCGCGAATTAAAACCTGGCGAGAAACTTCGCATTGATACAGGTTGTCTCGTTGCAATGACGAAAGATGTTAACTACGATGTTCAATTCGTTGGAAAAGTAAAAACAGCTCTATTTGGCGGCGAAGGTTTATTCTTCGCAACGCTAGAAGGTCCTGGAACGGTTTGGATTCAGTCCTTAACACTTAGCCGCTTAGCAGCACGTCTTACAAGCCCAGCAGCTCAAAGCAGCGGTGAAGGCAGCGTTTTAGGCGGACTTGGTCGTTTATTAGATGGAAAAGAGTAAGAAGTGCCCTTATAGGGCATTTTTTATTTAGGTGGACTATACAAACCATTTTGGATCATAAAGTATTTCATCGCTTCATTAAGCCACGCCTCTTCTTCTTCCGTATAAGGAGAAGGCATCATATTATTATATTGTTCGTATTGATATACCTGTTCTCTTTGAAAACTCACCAATTGAATAGCCTTCCTTTTTGCTCATCCTATACTCCTCCTAACAATATGTTTACAAAAATCATACTCCCTCACGTAACTGTAGGTTCAAGCCTTTTTTCAAAAAAGAATGAATCAAGTCCCTCACTGCATATATTGAACTATACCTTTTCTTAAGGAGGGCTTGCTTGATGCGTACTCCTTTATCCTTTGATAAAGATACTGCCATATTGTTAGCATCTTGTTGTGAGTTAACGTATGAACAATATAAACAAAATGGGATTTTTGAAATACCTGATGGATTCCAATATGTACAAGGCTTTCAAGGAAAAGCGATTCAAACGATGGAATGGTTTGGGTTCATATTAGAATCTGAAGATACGATTATTGTAGCTTTTAGGGGCACACAAACAGATACAGATTGGATTATCGATTCACTCGTCAACCAAAGACCATACCCATACGCTTTAAATAGCGGAAATGTTCATAACGGTTTTCTTTCAATTTATGAATCTTGCCGGGATTCTATTATGGATATGCTCGTGTCATTACCAGCCCATAAGAAACTTCTTGCAACAGGCCATAGCTTAGGCGGCGCGCTCGCCACACTACATATACTCGATGCGCGTATCAACACCGCCTTCGCACAGTACGGTCTTTATACATTTGCCTCTCCCAAAGTGGGCGATATTGCATTTCGTAATTATTATAAACTACAAGTAGCTAGTAGCTTTCGCTTTGTTAATTTATTTGATGTCGTTCCTCTTCTCCCTCCGCGCAATGTCCATTTTAATGAACAAGACTGGGAATATGCACATGTTCATCACAACATGACTTTTACAAAAAACACAAAATCTATTACAAATAATCATGCCATGACAACATACAAAACATGTCTGACTTCTCATTTTTAACCAGTAAACAATTGGAAATTAAATATCCTTATACTATAATAATATATGAAATTATTTTTTGGATGAGGGGACCTTACATGCTAAAATTTATCTTTGCACTTTTTCTCATTGTAATTTTTACGTTTACGGGTTTCTTTACATTTTCATACTTTGCGACTGGAGAATATGGTGGAACAGGTATCATGTATACTGCCATCCCATTTCTTTCTTAAGCAAAAACGGAAAAACGAGCTTAATGAGATTAAGCTCGTTTTTTAGCAATTATATTCCTCTTTTAAAAGTGAATACACTTTAGCGTCCCTATACGTATTATTCATTTTTACACTTTGTCTCCATGAATAAAAGTCCCTTCAAAAGGGACTTTCACTTAATACTGTGTAACCGCATTACCAATACTCCAAATCTCATTACTATACTGTAAAATCGTTCGATCACTCGCAAAATGACCAGACTGTGCAATATTTAAAATCGACATTTCTAGCCACTTCGTTCGGTTTTCATACGCTCTACCAACAGCTTCTTGCCTTTCCGCATATGGACCAAAATCTCGCAAAACGAAGTATTCATCATTTTGAATTACAAGTGAATCATAAATCGCTTCAAATTCAGCTCCCGACTGTGCAAAGAAACCATTCGTTAACTGATCTACTACTTTTTTAATATGCATATTGTGGTGATAATAATCACTTGCACGATATCCACCATTTTGATAGTAATGAAGAACCTCTTCCGCTGTTAAGCCAAAAATGAAACAGTTATCATCACCGACCCGGTCTTTTATTTCAACATTAGCTCCGTCTAACGTTCCGAGTGTAATCGCACCATTCATCATAAATTTCATATTCCCTGTTCCTGATGCTTCTTTACTCGCAGTTGAAATTTGCTCACTCACATCCGCAGCTGGGAATATATCTTCCGCTAAAGACACTCGATAGTTTTCTAGAAAGATAACTTTCATATATTGGCTTACGTACGGATCATTATTTACTTTCCTTGCGAGTTCATTGATTAATTTAATAATTTTTTTCGCATAGTAATAGCCAGGTGATGCTTTCGCTCCAAAGATAAAAGTACGCGGATAAAATGTAAAACTAGCATCCTCTTTCAAACGGTTATACAAATATAAAATATGAAGAACGTTTAATAGTTGTCGTTTGTAAGCATGTAGTCTTTTTACTTGCACATCAAAAATAGAATTAGGATCAATTGTAATCCCCATTTTATTATGAATACGCTCCGCTAAAATAATCTTACGCTCTTGTTTTACCCCTGCAAGCTTTTCTTGAAAACTAGTATCATGTATGAAGTTTTGCAGTGCTTGCAGCTTAATTGGCTCTTTCTTCCATTCTTCTCCAATCGCTTCCGAAATAAGACTCGTCAGCTGTGGATTCGCCTTCATTAACCAACGTCTATGAGCGATTCCATTCGTTTTATTATTAAACTTATCTGGATAAAACTCATAAAACAATCGCATTTCACGTTGCTTTAAAATTTCCGTATGAATTTTTGCTACACCATTTACGCTATGGCTACCGACAATTGCTAAATGAGCCATTTTCACAAGATCATGCGCAATAATCGCCATCTCTTCAATACGATGCCATTCATATGGATAACGTTCCCAAAGTTCATGACAGAAACGTTCATTAATCTCTTCAATAATCATATAAATTCTCGGTAATAACGGTTTAAAAATGTGAATTGGCCACTTCTCAAGCGCTTCTGATAACGTCGTATGATTCGTATAAGAAATCGTTTGTGTCGTTATGTGCCAAGCTTCTTCCCATGCTAGTTTTTCTTCATCTAATAAAATACGCATTAGTTCTGGAATCGCCAAAACTGGATGTGTATCATTAATATGAATCGCGATTTTCTCATGTAATTGACGAAGGTCACCATATCTTTCTCTATGCATACGAACGATATTTTGCAAACTTGCTGATACGAGGAAATACTGTTGCTTCAAACGAAGTATTTTCCCCTCATCATGCGTATCATCTGGATATAAAAACTCCGATACAGCCTCTGTTTCACGCTTATATTTCAAAATATCTTTGCAATTTTGCGGGAAAGGAACTGGTTCAGCATTCCAAAGTCTGAGTGTATTTACAGTACTCGTCTCATAACCTACTACTGGAACGTCATATGGTACTGCCATAATCACTTCTGCATTCGTATGCCTGAACTCTAAACGCCCATCAATGTATAGCGGTTCAACATTGCCGAAATAACTTACTTCTACAGCTTGATCATGCCTTCTTACTTCCCATACGTTTTCATGAAGAAGCCACTGTTCTGGAAATTCAACTTGATAACCATCAACAATTTTTTGATCAAATAAGCCGTGTTTGTAACGAATTCCACAGCCATGACCTGGTAAGTTTAAAGATGCAAGTGAATCAAGGAAACAGGCTGCTAATCGTCCAAGTCCACCATTTCCAAGACCTGCATCTGCTTCCACCTCTTCTAATTGTTGCAAAGAAATCCCAAGCTCAGAAAGTCCTTGCTCACATACATCCCTGATGCCTAAATTTAATATGTTACTTCCAAGCAAACGCCCAAGTAAAAACTCAATGGATAAGTAATACATTTGCTTTTGCTCTCCAGACCGATAACTTTCGTTCGTTGCAATCCATTGACTATTCATATACTCACGTACCATGTACCCAAGCGTATTGTATTGATCACGAGTTGTAGAGTCTTTAAAACTTTTACCATACATCGTCTCTAACTTTTCTAGAAAAGCTGATTTGAAACTTTCAACATGAGTAAACATTTCTTCACCACCTACATGTTATTCCATGAGACTTTTATACAATTTCTTATAGGCAAGAGCTGATTTCTCCCAGCTATAATCTTCAGTCATCGCTTGTTTTACAAGCTGCTCCCATACCGGTTTATCATGATAAAATTCAATCGCACGAAGAACCGTGTGCAACATGTCATGCGCATTAAAGTTCGTGAAACTGAAACCATTTCCTTCTCCAGTTTCTTCGTCATAAGATTGTACAGTATCATTTAATCCGCCTGTCTCTCTTACAATCGGAATTGTACCGTACGCTAGTGCGATAAGTTGTCCAAGTCCACACGGTTCAAATAGTGATGGCATTAAGAATAAATCACTTCCCGCATACACTTGGTGGGCTAGTTCTTCATTAAATCCGATATACACTTTTATCTTCTCAGGATACTCGTATGCCATCCACTCAAAGAATTGTTCATATTCAGAATCACCTGATCCTAAAATAATACATTGCACATCTTCCTCCATTATTTCGCGGAATACAGTACGTACTAAATCAAGACCTTTTTGCTTCGTTAATCTCGTTACCATCGAAATAATTGGTGTATCTTCTTTTTCTGGCAAACCAAAATAACGCTGCAAGGCGCGTTTATTTTCATTCTTTTCCTCTAATGACTCTGCATCATACTGAGCAGTAATATACGAATCTGTTTCTGGATTATATACGCTCGTATCAATTCCATTTACGATGCCGCTAAGCTTACCATTATTTTTTCGTAACAACCCATCTAACTTCTCACCGAAAAACTCATATTGAATTTCCTCTTTGTATGTCGGGCTAACTGCTGTAATTTGATCAGAAGCGATAATTCCGCCCTTCATAAAGTTCACATTTCCATAAAACTCTAGCTGCTCACTATGAAAATATTCATCACCAAGTTCTAACAAGTCGTACATCACTTCAGGAGGAAATACACCTTGGAACTGCAAATTATGAATCGTATACACCGTTTTAATATGCTCATATAATGGATTATCTTGATACTTTTCACGCAGTAAGAAATTCACCATAGCTGTATGCCAATCGTGGCTATGAAGAACATCCACTTCGAAATCAAGATGCGGAATACACTCTAAAACTGCTTTCGAAAAATAAGAAAAACGCTCTCCGTCATCATAATGACCATATAGAGAATCTCTCTTAAAATAATATTCATTATCTATTAAGTAATACGTAATCCCGTCTTGCTCACCTTTTAAAATTCCGCAATATTGATTTCTCCACCCAAGCGGGACGTTAATTACTTTATGTAACGTACATCCATCCCTTAATTTTTGCGGAATAAGACTATAATTTGGAAGTATAATGCGAACGTCCACGCCTAATTTTTTTAGCTCTTTTGGGAGCGCACCTGCTACATCAGCTAATCCTCCCGATTTAACAAATGGTACACATTCTGATACTGCAAATAAAATATTCACTTGTTGTCCCACTGCACGAAAAGCTTATACGACTTCCCTTGCAGCTTCCTCCCTTCGAGTTTTCATTTGAATGAATGCTTTAATCAGTGGAGGAAAAACCCCCACTGATTCTTTTAAGAATAACTATTAATCGTACTGTTTTGAATGCTTCCTTTTTCTACAACATATGGCTCATCGGCGTTTCCTTTTAGTACAACACCGTCACCAATTTTCACGTCTTTATCAATAATAACACCGTCTATTATGCAATTATCTCCAATTTGGCTCTTTTGCATAATAATACTATTACGAACAATTGAACCTTTTCCAATTTTAACAGAACGGGAGACAACACTATTTTCTACTTCTCCCTCAATAATACTGCCGTTTGCAATCATCGTATTTTTCACTACTGCACCCTTCATATAACGAGTTGGTGGCTCATCTTTTACTTTCGTAAAGATTGGTGCTTCTTTCTTAAATAATTGCTTCCAAATAGAAGGCTGCAAAATTTCTAGGCTATGTTTATAGTAACTTTCAATAGAATCAATAATAGCTACATATCCTGTATGTTCGTACGTAGTAATATGCAGTGATTTCCCGCTCTTTTCTCTCACTACATCAAATAAACTGTATTGCTCCACATCTTTATATGTCTCAAATAAGTCTAGCAATAATTGTTTCTTTAACACATATGTTTGAAGCGAAACCCCTTCATGACAAACTTCAGTAATATCTGCAGACGTGTGTATATGTCGCTCTAACACCGCTTGAAAGTTTAACGCTGTTACAAGATGGCTATTCGTAATAACAACATATTCTTCTCTGCTTCTTAGAAAATAATCAATATGTCTTCTAAAATGTGCAAAAGATCCAAATTCGTCATGATCACATTGGCAGTTCGGTGGGAATAAAAACAGTCCATCACGCTTTCTATCTAAATCCCACTGTTTTCCTGAACCGACATGATCCATTAAAGAACGATTTTTATGACTTGTAAAAACCGCCACGCTATGAATATTAGAATTCACCATATTTGAAAGCATGAAATCAATGAGGCGATAACGGCCTCCAAACGGTAACGCCGCTAATGAACGATGCCCTGTTACTTTCTTTAAGGAAGGAAAACTTCCCGTTGCATTAATAATTCCTAACATTTTTTCTCCCATTCATTTCATCCCCCTTTTCTATTTTCCTTCAGCAATTAGTACTACATCATCAACATTTTTTTCTGGACGAATTATTGTCCCATCTTCAATAACCATTTCCGATCCAACGATCGCTCTTTCAATCACAACGTTTTTACCAATCTTTGCCCCCGGCATAACGACAGAATCGATTACCATACTACCTTCTTCCACCGTCACTCCTTGGAATAAAACAGAATGCTTCACGTCCCCTTCAATGACGCACCCTTCATTAATAAGTGACTCTTCTACTTTTGCCTGTTCTGCAATATATTGAGGCGGCTCGTTTGGATTTACAGAATAAATGCGCCAATTACGATCGTTCAAGTTCAACGATGTTTCATCGCGAAGTAAATCCATATTCGCTTCCCATAAGCTTTTCACCGTTCCAACATCTTTCCAATATCCTTCAAATGGATACGCCATCAGCTTCTTCCCTTCATCTAACAAGAGCGGAAGTACATCTTTTCCGAAGTCATTACTAGATTCAGGGTTTCTTGCATCCATCTCTAAATATTCTTTTAAAATAGCCCAGTTAAAAATATAAATTCCCATTGATGCAAGATTACTTCTTGGAAATTGCGGTTTCTCCTCAAATTCAACAACTTCCATCTCTTCATTTGTATTCATGATGCCAAAGCGACTTGCTTCATCCCACGGCACTTCAATAACAGAAATCGAAACGTCCGCTTCTTTCTCAATATGGTAATCTAGCATTTTGCTGTAATCCATTTTATAAATATGATCGCCTGATAAAATAAGGACATATTCTGGTTCATACTGACTTAAATAGTTTAAGTTTTGATAAATAGCACTTGCCGTACCTGTATACCACTTCACACCTGAAGACTCCGCATAAGGAGGTAACACAGTGACTCCACCGTTTACACGATCAAGATCCCAAGCATTTCCGATTCCAATATAATTATGAAGTTCTAACGGTTGATATTGTGTTAAAATCCCCACCGTTTCAATACCGGAGTTTGCACAGTTACTTAACGTAAAATCAATAATGCGATATTTACCACCAAATGGAACAGCTGGCTTGGCTAAATTTTTTGTTAATGCACTTAAACGACTACCTTTTCCCCCTGCTAGTAACATTGCTACGCACTTTTGTTTTTGAGCCATCTTGTTTTTTGCTCCCCTTTCTCGTCTTCACTGGTCGTAATATGGATACGCCAAATGGTGGAATTGTAATTTCTACATGTGCCGCTTGATTATGATATGGCTCTAGAATCGTCTTGAGACGTTTCTTATTCACTTGCCCCGATCCGCCATATTGCGCCGAGTCACTGTTTAAAATTTCGTTATAGTACTCGAAATCCGGTACACCTACTTTATAGTTTTCATATGTAGCTTTCGTAAAATTACATACGACAACTAACGCATCTTCCTGCTTATCCCCTTGGCGGATAAACGAGAAAATACTTTGCTCATTATTATTAGCATCAATCCACTGAAATCCTTCAGGCGAGTGATCTAACTGCCAAAGTGGTTTTGAGCGCTTATACAATGCTATGAGCTCTTTAAAGTAATCATGCATATTACGATGCATTTCAAAATCATGTAAATTCCAATCTAAATCTTCAAGGTCTTTCCACTCATCAAATTGCCCGAATTCTCCACCCATAAAGAGTAATTTCTTACCTGGATGAGTAAAGAAATATCCATATAATAAACGAAGCTGAGCAAACTTATCCCAGTAATCTCCCGGCATTTTATTTAATAACGACTTTTTCCCATGAACGACTTCATCATGAGAAAGCGGCAATATGAAGTTTTCAGAGTGAGCATATATTAAAGAGAATGTCATTTTCTCATGAATGTATTTCCGGTACTCTGGCGCACATTCCATATATTTCAGCACGTCATTCATCCAACCCATATTCCATTTATAATTGAATCCAAGTCCACCCTCGTATGTTGGAGCTGTTACAAGTGGCCAAGCTGTTGAATCTTCCGCTGTCATAAGAAACTCTTCATCTTCTGCAAACACGGCTTCATTTAACTCTCGTAAGAAAGAAACAGCATGTTCATTGCTTTGCTCTTTTCCTTCTTTATTCCAGTACAGCATATTCGCAACTGCATCTACCCTGAAACCATCAATATGGAAGTACCTCATCCAAAATAACGCATTTGAAATTAAGAAATTACGTACTTCTCTCTTCCCTAAATCAAAATTAACAGTTCCCCATACAAGGTTTTCTTGTACGTCTCTATCTTTATATTCATAAGTCGGTGTCCCATCAAACAAATATAAACCGTGAGCATCTTTACAAAAATGCCCCGGCACCCAATCTAAAATGACACCGATTCCATATTTATGACATTCATCGACAAAATACATCAAATCATGTGGCGTGCCGAATCTACTTGTCGCTGCATAATATCCTGTTCCTTGATATCCCCAAGAACGGTCATAGGGATGCTCAACAAGCGGCATAATTTCAATATGTGTAAATTGATGTTCCACCACATACGGAATGAGCTCCTCGGCCATTTCTCTGTAAGAATACAGAGCGCCATCCTCTTTCTTTTTCCAAGAACCGAAATGTAATTCATAAACTGTCATCGCTTCTTTATAAATCGATTTTTTCTTTCTCTTACGAATCCAGTTTTTATCATTCCATTCATATCCCTCTATATCAAAAACTACAGATGCCGTATTTGGTCTTACTTCTGCATATACTGCATAAGGATCCGCTTTTAAAATAACGTCACCATCCATCGTTTCAATCGCATACTTATATATATCATTCTCTTCAATATGCGGTGCAAACAAGGACCAAATCCCCTCTTCTGTCACTTGTAGCATCTTATGTTGCTCATAATCCCATTCATTAAAATCTCCAACAACACTCATTGCTTTCGCATGAGGAGCCCATACTGTGAATCGTACACCTCGCATCCCATCTTCCGTCACAATATGTGCCCCAAAGATGTTATAACTGTCATAGTACTTTTCTGTATGAAACTCATCTCGTTTCACTTCTTCACAATTTATTACATCCAATATGTTCACCTCACTAAGATGACAGAAATTTTAAACACTTTAACTATTTCTGCAAAAAACTGAAATATCCTTGTTGTTTTTAAAAAAACATTCGTTTTTTTCTTAAATTTCACTTAAAATATTCACATTTATCGTGTAAAATATCGAATTTTGACGAATATTCATTGCAAGCGCTTCACTTCCTACTAGTCTTTCATCCTATTATTTATTTCTCAACCTTTATTTCATTAGATTGATCCTATTTTACCCGCTATTTATCACTTAACATCGCAACAAAATAATCTGTCATAAAAAAATGTTTCTCAACATTTTTTGTCACAATTTTATTGAAATGGAAAATTCATAAGCATATACTCGTTCTCAATAAAGAACTACGAACTCTCGCAAATATAATTCATACTGAAACACTATGTTTACTCTATCCATGCTCCAGGCGAAAGTTTGATAAAAAATTAAATTAGGGGGCTTTCTTATGCCATTAAAACAAAAGGTTGGAATGGGAGTTGTCACAGCTTCACTTGGCTTATCCCTTACATTCGGCGGTGTATTCGCCTATTTCAGTGATTCTGAAACATCTAGTAACTCATTTCAAGCTGGTACACTAGATCTTTCTATTAACCCAAGTGTAATTATTAATGTGAAAGATTTAAAACCAGGTGATTTGATTGAAAGAAACTTCAAGCTTGAAAATAAAGGGACATTGGATATTGCAAAAGTAGCACTTGAAACATCCTATGAAGTTACAGATGCAAAGCAAAATAATGATGGTGAAGATTTAGGCGATCACATCATCGTCAAATTTTTAGTGAATGATGGAAAGCCATCTAATCCAAACGATGATCATGAAATTTTGTGGGAAACAAAACTATCAGAATTAAAAACTATGAAACCGGAGGATGTAGCTACTTCTCTAGAACGTCATAACTTAATAGATGGTATTAAATCTGGTGACACAGATTATTTACACGTTCTCTTCTCATTTGAAGATAATGACCAAGATCAAAATAAGTTTCAAGGTGATTCTTTACAACTAAGCTGGACATTCAATGCAGAACAAACAAAAGGTGAAGAGAAATAACCCTATTTTTTCTCTATTAAAAAATACAAATTATCGGAGGCTTATAAATGAAAAAGAAAAATCGTTTTGTTACGGGAATTGTAACGGCTGGCGTTCTATTTTCAACAGCTCTTCCTTTCAATGTTCTTGCTGAAAGCCCTATTAACCAACTTGACTTATCAAATGCTCATTCTTTACTATCAAAACTTTCAAAAGAAGAGCGCCTGGCATTACAAACGTTAGATGCCAATCCTGGCTTTACTATTTCACCAGATATTAATACGAGTAGTTCTGAACCAGTAAATATCATTGTAGAGTTTCAAACTGCACCAGTAAAAATTAACGAATTGAAACAAAAAGCAAAAGGATTGCAGGCTGCTCCTGAAAATATAAAAGCACGTATTAATCAAGAGCATGAAGAATTCCAAGAAGGATTAAAACGCCTTCACCAATTCAGCCCATCAGTGAAATCAGGAAATTTCCAGTCTGTACAAATTAAACGCTCTTATAAACATGCGATGAATGGCGTGGCGATGACATTACCAGCTAATACAGTTGAAGAACTGTTGCGAATTGGCGTCGTAAAACGTATTTGGAAAGATTACGAAGTGAAATTAAATTTACCGAAACAAGCTGAGCAAAAAGCACCTCAAAAACTAACAGATAGCATTCCGCAAATCGGGGTAGATAAGTTACATAGCGAGGGCATTACCGGAAAAGGCATTAAAGTTGGTGTATTAGATACGGGTATTGATTACAATCACCCTGACTTAAAAGACGTGTATAAAGGCTATCGCGCAAAACCGGGTGAAGATTCTAGTAAGATGGACCCAAACTCCGTAAAAGGTTGGGACTTTATTAATAACGATGCAGATCCGATGGAAACAACTTATACAGAGTGGCAACAATCTGGCGCTCCTGAATTTGATGCTCGTGGTTCTTCCTTCTACACTGCGCATGGTACTCACGTAGCAGGTATCGTTTCTGCTCAAAAGAAAAACAAATCAGATTCAGCAGTAAAAGGTGTTGCACCTGACATTGAACTGTATAACTATCGTGTACTCGGTCCGTACGGTAGCGGAGATAGTTCAGGTATTATCGCTGCAATCGATAAATCTATTTCTGACGGTATGAACGTCATTAACTTATCGTTAGGTGACGATAGCAACAATCCACTTGATCCAACATCTATCGCTGTAAACAACGCGATGCTTTCTGGTGTTGTTACAGTCGTTGCTGCTGGTAACTCAGGACCAAATCCAGCGACACTCGGATCACCAGGTGCTTCTCCATTTGCTATTACGGTTGGAGCAAGCGATAGCTCTATTTCCTTACCGAAACTATCAGGTCATGCTGGACAGTTACAATTTTCTAATTTCATTTTATTCGGAAAAAATTTCACTGATAAAATAGAAGATTTCAAAGGACAAACTTTACCTATTGAATCTGTAGGAATCGGTACGCCTGACGAGTTTAGTAAAAAAGATGTAAAAGGAAAAATCGCTCTCGTTGCACGTGATACACTCTCCTTTGATGAAAAAATTGCGAACGCAAAACAAGCAGGTGCAAAAGCCGTTATTATTTATAACAACGTGGATGGAGAAATTCCTTTCTACGTTGGCGAAAGTACAAAATACATTCCCGCATTCCGCCTAACGAAAGAAGACGGCGAAAAACTAAAAGCTCAAATCGAACAAGGCAAAACATCCTTAACTTTCGATGAGATTAATTACATTCAAACAGAAGGCGATCATCTTGCAGACTTTAGCTCACGCGGCCCTGTTATATCAAATGATGATATTAAACCAGATATTACAGCACCTGGTGTTGCTGTACTTTCAACAGTCCCTGAATATATTAACGATCCACAAGAAGGGGAAAATTATGATGTTTCCTATGAGCGCATGCAAGGAACTTCAATGGCTTCCCCTCACATCGCTGGTGTGGCTGCACTTATTTTACAAGAGCATCCAGAATACACTCCATTTGATGTGAAAGCTTCCCTCATGAATACTGCTGATGATTTAAAAGAGAAGTATTCCGTATATGAAGTTGGAGCTGGACGAGTAGATGCTTACAACTCCGTTCATACTGAAACGAGTTTTAAAGTGTTAGATACAACAAAAACAATAGTTAATGATGAAGTGATTGAAGTACCAGAAGAAACTGGATCCATTGCATTCGGGAAGTACTATCAAAAAGATGGGGAATCAATTGAACAAAAACGAAAAATTAAAATTGAAAATCGCAATAAACAGGAGAAAAAAGAATTTAAAACAGAAATTTCTTATACACCAGCATCTTCCACTATTAACGATGCTACCGCAAGCGGTGTAAAAGTTTCTACTTCTGAAACAATAACAATTGATGCTGGAAAAGCAGATGAAATCGAAGCGAAAATCCATGTCCCAGCAGGTGCAAAGCAGGGCCGATATGAAGGATATATTCATATTACGAACACGAAAAATAAAGAAGAAACATATCAAATCCCGTTCTCTATTCGTGTATCAGAACCGGGTATTGAAAACGCCTTATTATCTAGAAAAACTATTTCAACTGATACATCTAAATTTAACCCTTACCGTGAGCCATATATTCATGGTGCATTCCAGCTAAATAGCGAACTTGAAACGCTAGACCTTATCGTTAAAGACTCAAAAACAAATAAAGCACTCGGTTTCGTTGGAACATTGAATACAAGCGGACTAAAAACTGATGTTTATTACTACTTAGATTCATTCTTTAACGGAAAAGTGTATCCTTTTACAAATGATCCTGCAAAACCAATCGGTGATGAGAAAATCGACTTACCAGAAGGTGATTACACAATTGAATTTGTTGGCTACGATAAATCTGGAAAAGCACGTGTGAAAGGTGATTATGTCGTAATTGATAATACACCACCAGAAGTGAAATTAACTGGATTACAGCCTGGTATTTATGAATTAAATGAAGAAAACTACACAGTAGAAGACGGTAAAAAAGCACTATGGATTAAAGGAAATGTATATGATTCTAACGTTGACTACTTAAGAGGAAAAGGATTAAACATTACGCAAGAAGCGAACGGTGTTATGTACTATGATTATTCTCCATACTTGCACAAGTTTTTACCTATTAATGAAAATGGTGACTTTAAAGTTGGTATTACACCTGATTCATTTAAAACTGAAGGTCCAATGAACACAGGCGTATACATTTTCGATTATGCAACTGCAGGCCCCGACTATCCAAGCGGTGTAAATAACTATTGGTTTATCCCGCAAGGTGCTCAATATGCAAAAGCTAGTTATGATAAAAAAGAATTATATAAAAATGATGAATTCACTGTGACACTAGATGCTAAACATGTGAAACAATTTGTATCTGGAGAATTTAACGTGAAATTTTTAGAGAAAAACTTTAAATTCTCACACGCTAAATTAAATCCTACTTTTGAAAAATTAGCTGCCGAAAAAGGCGTGAAAACAAAACTAAATGAAATAAAATTAGAAGAGGGATCTGTTACGGTGGGCGGAGCTATCGATGATAAAAACTTCGCTGGATTAGACGGTGATTTCCCATTCATCGATGTAACTTTCAAAGTAGAAAATGATGAATTTTATCAAGCAAATGCTCAATTAGATTTACCAATGTTCGTTTACTGGAAACAAGGTGAAACAGAACCAAATGGAATGCGCATACTACAAGATCAAACATTCTCAGTTATGTCCTTAAATTCACTAGTAGAAGGTAATATTAAGCCTGGTGCATTCTTAAATGAACGTGGATATTTAGATGAAAAATTCGATTATACGAAACTTGGCGTAAAAGTATATGCAACTGATTCTTACCGTCATAAGTTTGAAGGCTCACTTGATAAATACGGTTACTTCAAATTGAATGGACTTCCTGTTAATAAACGTGATTATAACTTATACGTGGAGGTTCCAGGACATTTAACAAGCCGACTAACTACAAAACTAGGTACTGAAAAAGATGGTAAACTACTTGGTCAATATTATTATGCACGACCTGACGAAAACCTTGCTGGCGATGTAAATGGTGATAAAGTAATTGATATTAAAGATGCTGAAATTATCGCTAGCAACTATGGTAAAAAAGGACTATCTGTGAAAGACGGCGACCTTAACAAAGATGGCATTGTCGACGAAAAAGATATTCGTTTCGTTGAAAAGAACTTCTTGAAAAAAGGACCGGATGCATCTAAATCACAAACACCTGTTGAAAAATCAAAAAGCGGTACACTGGCAGATATTTTAAAGAAATTAGGATTAACACCTAAAAAATAATAATAAAGAGCACTCTATATAAAGTAGAGTGCTCTTTTCTATAAACGACCCTTATCCAGCAAAAGGGGTATATTGGGGATATACAAGGGAAACCGGAAAAGGAATTTATATTAAATTATATAAAAACTCAGAGGTAGGAAGCAGTTTCCCGCCTCTGAATTATTAGCAGTTATTATAGTACTGGTGCCATTGTTTCTTTTAATACTTTTACAGAATGAGCGAACTTCACTTTTTCTTCTTCGTTTAATTCAAGTTCTACGATTTCACGTACACCTTCGCGGTTAATAACAGCTGGAACACCTACGAAAGCATCTTTCTCACCATATTGACCTTCAAGGTATGCCGATACAGTTAATACGCTGTTCTCGTTGCTTAAGATCGCTTTAGTTACACGAAGTAGTGACATACCGATTCCGTAGTAAGTTGCGCCTTTACGCTCAATAATGTGGTAAGCTGCATCGCGTACATTTTCAAAGATTTTATCTAAATCTTCTTGGTTATACTGTTCGTTGTTCGCTAAGATTGTTTCTAGTTTTTGTACACCTACAGTAGCGTGGCTCCATACTGGAAGTTCAGTGTCACCGTGCTCACCAACGATGTAAGCATGAACGTTACGTGGATCTACATCTAAGTAGTCACCTAACATGTAACGGAAACGAGCAGAGTCTAAAGTAGTACCAGAACCGATTACGCGCTCTTTCGGTAAACCAGATTCTTTCCAAGTTACGTAAGTTAAAATATCAACTGGGTTAGTTGCGATTAAGAAGATTCCATCGAATCCGCTATCCATAATACCGCGAACGATTTGTTTAAAGATCTTTGTATTTTTCTCAACTAAGTCTAAACGAGTTTCGCCTGGCTTTTGTGGTAATCCAGCAGTGATAACTACTAAATCTGCATCTTTACAATCTGCATAGCTACCGCTCCAAACTTTTGTTGGTGCTGGAGAGAATGGTACCGCATGGCTTAAGTCCATTGCTTCTCCTTCTGCTTTTGCTTCATTAACATCTACTAGTACGAATTCTTCAGCTACACCTTGGTTGATCATTGAGTAAGCGTAACTACAACCTACAGCTCCTGTTCCTACTAATACTACGCGATTGATACCTTTTTTCATGTTAATTTCCCCTTTCACTTGTTTACATCTATTTTTTATTATTGTTTAAGTAATTAATTAAAATACTAATTTAATGTTGTTTAACTTCTTTACATACATATTGTAGCACGGATTATTGTGAATTCCTTCACAAATTATGACCTATTTGTGAACTTTTTCACATAAAGTGTAAAGTTGTTAGAATGCGGGTGAAATCCATCTCAATGGAGGCGTTTTCTTTAGATTGTGAAAGGTTTTTTCTTAAAGTTTTCTTGGTAAGTGAAATTATATCGAACACAACTTTGGTTATATCGACGTTTCGACAAGGATAGCACCATAAAGAAGCTGTCTCCAATAGATTACCTATTTAGAGACAGCTTCTTCTATCTATATATGTTATCTAAAGCAGACTACTAAAAGTCCGCTTTAGATAACATATATACAACAAAAAAGAGATAGCAGATTATGCTATCTCTTTTAGTATGACCCGTACGGGATTCGAACCCGTGTTACCGCCGTGAAAGGGCGGTGTCTTA